>NZ_JBYTBG010000005.1:0-184524 GCF_058788915.1 Brevibacillus sp. FW301-21C12A | reverse complement strand
TGATGACGTGTGCTCAAACTGTCAGGTGGGTAACTTTATGATGAGCAAAGTGGTCAACATTTTGGTGAGCGTTCACATATTCAAATCTCGTTAGAAACGTATGTTCGGCTCTATTTCAGTGCGGAGGGAAAAAAAGTGGGATGAATGAGGGACTAGCTGCAGTTTTTATAATTTGCAGTGAGAGGACGATGGGAAGATTACTTGGAGTTACTGAGGATTGGTGTTTCATCGGATGGGCATTAGTCCTTTTCAGTGAGTTTCATAAGTGTTTTTCAGTAAGTCCAGAAAAAATAGAGCCTACCACTCGGTAGACTCACTCCATTTGATTTCCGGTCAACCAGCCTCTAAAAGAAATCGTTACTGTCAGCTCCGCCTATTGTAATCGTGATGTTGGCTTTTTTCGCAACAATTTTAAATGTACTTGAATTTACCTTTTCCGCTGTCCCCTGTACGCCTGCTGATGTCAATTCATCATTGATGGCATCGACAAGGTCGTCCATCCCGTTGAGATTCCAAACCAGGGTAATAGTTGCCGTTTTCGTTCCGTCACTAATGGTAAAGGTACGGTTTTGGCTGGTGTCTTCGTCTGTTCCATAGGCGACATTTTGATCGAAAAACTCTTGCCAATCTTCACCACCAATTTTCAAGACATTATTTGATCCTGGCTTAAGGCGAGTGACTGTAAAGCCATCTCCTCCATAATAAACTGCGGCTAACGTCCGGGTTCCTAAGCTAATACCATGAGCATTGCAATAATCTTGAATGGTGCTATCCACAAATGACTGCATGGCTTTTACTGGCGTGTCCGCATATTCATTCAAGGGAATGTCATTTTCCAAGATAACATCAATCGTAATATCCCCGTCTGAAAGTGAAAAGCTTTTGGGATTACTTTTAAAGTTCGTACTCTGTATGGCCTTGCTTGTTATTTTGGCTTGTCCCGCGTAGATCGTCGAAAAGTCAAACAGAGTAACTTCCTTACTGGTAATTTCTTGGATAACTTCGCTATTCCTGACTAACTACTTACTAACAAGCAGTTTTCGATCAGGTTTACACCGTGCAGGCGACTTTCATCGCACACGGCGTTCCATCAACGGATCAATCAAATAAACGCCAAGAGGGATTACAGAAATTCATAAATCTGTGATCCCTCTTGGTTGTTCTTCAATTGTGAATTTGAGAAACTAAAATGCCCATTTTAAGTTCTCGTATCCTTCTTATCCGCTGACTGGGTTCCTTCGCTCCGACCAGTTTTCCCCTCCCCGCTTGTGTTACCACTACGGGTTCAAACGGCAGGCCATTATCACTACTACGAACCCGCCGCCATCTTACCGGCCTCGCTGGTGCTACCCCACCTCTTCCGATAAGACTTCAAACGTTCCACCTTGTCTATCCCTATTTTTGCTGACCGTAGGTCCCCACTATACAATACGAGAAAAACAGGTTTAACAGCCTGAATTGTTCCTGTTTCGTCTGTACGATCTCACGTACATCGACTGCTGCCAAACCCCTAGCGCTTCTTAACCTGGCAACAGCTATCTCGTATTGGGTCTACATGGATTCGTCGCCTGACCTTAGCCAACTTTTAAAGAGCCCCGCCTTGCATCTCAGCAAGTACGACTTCACCTGACTTCACGGATGCAATTGGTATAGGACTGCTTCCGTGCAGGAGGATTAGGCACATGAGTATATAGGCTGTTCTCATGGATTGGAGTTACACCAATCAATTCAACAAGATAGTTAGAAAAAAACCCCTTAGTCTCAGCATTGTTGCATTGCCTAAGGGGCCTTCTCCACTTCTTTCACTCAGTTGAGTTTATGAAGTAACGTTTCGTGGTTTTATTAAGAGATTTCTTCTACTTTGTAAGTTTCACCATTGGTCAGACCTGTAATTTTAGTACCAGTCAAAGCAGCTGCATCTGTTTCAGTATCAGAGAGCGTACCGTCTTCTTTAACGTACTTAACTACAGCACTATCGCCTGTACCTACAGTTACTTTATACTTTTTACCGCTAGTTAAACCAGTGATTTCGCCATCTCCAGCGGTACCTTGAGAACCATCAGCCAATACTACCTCTGTTGGTTCAACTACAAACTCCTCAACTTTGTAAGTTGTACCGTTGCTCAGACCTGTAATTTTAGTACCAGTCAAAGCAGCTGCATCTGTTTTAGTATCAGAGAGCGTACCGTCTTCTTTAACGTACTTAACTACAGCACTATCGCCTGTACCTACAGTTACTTTATAAGTTTTACCGCTAGTTAAACCAGTGATTTCGCCATCTCCAGCGGTACCTTGAGAACCATCAGCCAATACTACCTCTGCTGGAGCAGGGACGATATCAACCGCAAATGTAACGGATTTTGCAGCGGATTCACTAACCACATTTCCTTTAATATCGGTTACTTTACGTGGAGCTGGAATAGCAACAGTGAAAGTGTGGTTGCCAGCTTGAACCTCTTCATCAGTAAGCTCAACTACGATGGATTTCAGACCATTACCAAGATCGCTTTCGTTTACGATGTTCAATACATCAGTTCCTACCAAGCTTCCCGCATCGTCACGTACAACTACGTCGCTAAGGAGAGCATCTGCATCTGTAGCTTTAACAGCTTCAGAGAAGGTGATAGTGAATTGGTTTTTCTCTACGACATCGTTACCATCGATAGTGTTACCAGCCTCAACTTTGCTCAGAGATGGTTTAATTGCGTCGTTAACTTTAATACCATTTGTTGTAGCAATAGTCAATGGCTTACCAGCGCTATTTGTAGTAACATCATTTGTCACCGCGAGGTATACTGCACCGTTTGCTCCATCTGAAGTAGCGTTAGCGAACAAATCACCATTCAGAGTCAAAGTCAATTTTTTCTTATCAGTGCTGAGAGTATACCCAGTTGCAACATACTTTGCATTTGGTTTCTCAGATTGAGCATCATAGAAGGCAAAGGAGCTTGGATTAACATTACCAAAGGTGTAATCTTTAGCATAGTTTGTAGCTAAGCTCAGCTCAACCTTATTAGTTGCAATTGCTTTTACAGAGGCCGAATCAATAGCTTCGTGTGTAAAGTTGATTGAATCAACTTTTACAATTTCAATATCAGTGTTGAAATTGGATACAATATTACCTGCAGCATCTTTCAAGCCAAGGACTTTAAGAGCATTCTCTGTTCTTGCCTCAGTAAAAGACAGTTTAACAGACTTAGCATCTCCGGCAGTTGTAATTGTTGCTCCAGTAATGGAGGACAAATACTTGCCACCGAGCAGGTAGTTCTCTTTGTTAGCCAGGGATGCGGTATCCATAGGCTCAGAGAAATAAATGTTAATAGATTTTCCGTCAGTAGAGAGAACTGCTTTCTCTGCTTTTGGAGGATTTAAATCCTTATTTGTCAGAGTTTGAGTATACTCATCGCCTTCGTTTGTGCGAATAGAGTTATCTTTAAACCCTTTAATAGTTACAGAATAAGCAGCTGCATCTTTTCCAGTGAGTTTCAAATCTGCTGCTGGAACTGTAGCTTTTTTGTCAGTTGCATTGTAGTAGCTTTTCAAATCTTTTTGGTTAACAACTACTGCACCATTTGCATCTTTAACAGTAATTGTTCCTGGATTAGAAATCGTCTCAGAGTAGAAGATTTCCAAAGAGTTATCAGATTTAAGGTTCAATGTCACAGTTGGTTTTACTGTGTCATCTTCAGCCTTAAATTTAAATGTTGTTTCAGTTGTAGTTTTATTCCCCTCAACGTCAGCAACATCTTTATATTTAACCGTAATTTCTACCAAAGACGCCAATCCAGCAACCAAATCAGAGTCCTTAAATGTGTATACTGTTTTAGATGCATTAGCCTTAACTTTAGTACCATTAACGTCTGCTTGGGTAAATGTTTTGCCGTTAATGGTAAAAGTCCCAATATTTGCCACAGGTTCAGAGAAAGTAACTTCTACAGTATCCTTATCAAGCGCTTTTGCAGATGCAATCGTAGGAGCTACTGTATCACCAGATACTGTAAATGCCAGTTCTTTATCGGCAATTTTGAAATTTGCATAGTCTTTCAAACCAGACAATGCCAATTTATGTTCGCCTACTGTCAAACTTTGACCAAAGTTCAAGGTTAAGGTGTTATCTACTTCGTTACGAACTACTTCAACAGGAAGTGATACACCATCAACTTTAACTTCAGATCTCACTGCAAATCCTGTATCAGGAACCAATGCAGCGATCGGCTCAGATGCAGTTACTTTCAAAGATTTGGAGCTGAGGACTTGAACCGATTTGATTTCAGGGAAAGTAGTGTCAATAACAGTTGCTTCAACAGATGTGCTCAGTTTGCCACCTTTAGTATCCTGCAGATCAACAAATTCAACTTTCACCTTGTCGCTTTGGTTGAACTGACTAGCTGTGTAGATAACCAAGGATTTTTTATCCTCAGAAAGTGTTGCAGTGTAGTCAGCAGCATCTTTTGCAACTCCATTGACACTAAACTTGACGTTAGTGCCTTTGGTGATTGTAGAACCAACTTCAGCGTTGAAATTTACAACTACAGTTTTGAGGTTATTAGCACTTACCGACTCAACTTTCAGTTCGCCAGTTGGCTCTGGAGTGATGTCTTTGCGTGGGTCGTAGGACTCACCGTTAGTACCATCCAGGTTGGATTTTGCATATTCGCCTTCGAAATCAGTCTGTTTCAGATCTCTTTTGATTTTCTCGAAATCTTGAGTGCTGGACAGGATTTCTTTCAGGCTTGCACCTTTACCATCGTGGTCAACGAAGATCAGGTTTTCAAACTTGGTTTTAGCCAGGTCGGATTGGAATTTCGCATAACCAGCGTCATTCAGTTTGAAAAGGTCGGTCAATGCATAGTATCTGTCTACGTCTCCACCCATGTATACACCAGACTTAGGTGCTGCAAAAGCGGAAGCTGTCATGCTGGCAAACACTGTAGCAGAAAGCAAGGAAAGAGCTACTTTTTTATTCACGTACTACCCCTCCGTAAGTTTGATTAGGAAGTCTATTTATTCGGGAGTGAGTATGTAACAAGCAACGGAAGGAGGTGAATCCCTCCGTTGCTTGACTCACTAATAGATTTCTGCAAAGTTTACAAAATTACTTCTTAGCTGTAATTGTCACATTTGCAGTATCTGTTTCACCATCATTGTTAGTTACAACGATTTTTGCATCTTTTGCATCAAAGGAACCTGTGAATTCAAATGTGATTTCTCCATTTGCTACAGTACCTTCGAAAGTTTTACCAGCAACTTCGATTACTGCAGATTTAACGTCAGATGCTTCGATGCCGTCGTTAAGATCAACAGTTACCAGGTAAGTGAATACAGTACCGATTTGGAATTTTTGTCCTGTTGCAGTAGAAGGAATAGCATTCCAAGTATCGTCGCCGCCGAAAGATTGTTTCAGGAAGTCTTCAACAGCTTTTTCATCGACGCCTTCTTTTTCTACCCAGTCTACGCTACCTACGATCAGAACGTAGTCATAACGATCGCCGTCGATTTCGCTGCTGTCCAGCAGAACGATGTAGTCGCCTTCTTCTACGCCATCTTCAGCTTCGAAATCATCGTATACGTCGATGAAAGCAGTGGAAGATTTAGTCAGCAGTTTGCGAGTATCGCCTTTGCCAGCTTCGTAAGTGATGGTGTTGCCGTTAACATCATCTACACGAGCAACTGTCAGTTTCTCGATGCTAGCATTTTTCCACTCGGATTTATCCACCAGTTGTACGTTGTTTTTAAGATTGATTGCTTTGTTGTTAACAACTTCGATAACGTCATCAACAACTACTTCATCATCGGAGTTCAATTGGAATGCGATGAAGTCGCCGCGTTTGATACCACGATCTTGCAACTCTTCACGATCATCGTCCAATTTGTACTCTTTTGTTGTTACAGAGTCGCCATCTTTAGTAATAACTTTGATGGTGTCTTGTCTGTTGGAAGAACCGTATTCTGTAACTACACCGTAGTAAGTGTCGCCAGTCAGACCGTCGCCTTCTACTACGAAGATCGCTTCTACTTCGTCTTTATCTTCATCAACGGAGTAGTAAACTGTCAGATCGTCCTCGTCAGCGATATCTTTGAACTTAGCAATGCCTGGGTTTTTCAGTTCAGCGCGTTTGGAAGACGTATCCAATTTGCCAGTCATTTTGAAGATGGCAGTTTTGTCGGTTACTTCGTAGTCGCCAACAACATCGTCGGTTTCGTCTGCCAGTTTATCCCAAGCAGAACCGGACGATTTACGCAGTTTGGAATCCAGAATTTGAACTTTGTCAACTTCGCCTTTGGAATCCAAAGTTACTTCCAGCAGAGCGATGGACTCATCTTTGCTTGGTTGCAGGATGTCTTCCAGCTCATCAGCTTCCATGTTGTCGCGGCCGTAGTGTTTGCCTTCAGCGTTGTAAATGTCCTCTTTTTCCAGGGACAGAGCCAGTTTTTTACCTTTTTGAGTCAACACAGTGAAGTCGTAAGTGTCTTTCGCAGTGTTGTAAACAACACCTTTGGTAACGATTGCTTTTTGTTTACGATCGTCGATTGGATCTTTCGTTTCAATGTGACGAACGCGGCCGGAAGCATCCAGTACCAGTTTCACTGTTTCGGAATCCAGGTTGGATACCAAATCCCAGTTTTTGTCATCAAGCTCTTTAACGTCTTTGTTTCCGTTATCGGAGTAAGTGGCACCTGGGTAGATACGGTAAGTTTTGCCGCCAACAGTTAGACGGAAGTCA
Source organism: Brevibacillus sp. FW301-21C12A (assembly GCF_058788915.1). Taxonomy (NCBI): domain Bacteria; kingdom Bacillati; phylum Bacillota; class Bacilli; order Caryophanales; family Paenibacillaceae; genus Brevibacillus; species Brevibacillus sp. FW301-21C12A. The sequence continues at coordinate 177,799 of NZ_JBYTBG010000005.1, read as the reverse complement.
GATGTGCTGCGGCTAACTACTTTGTCAACTTTACCTTCTACTACTGTGCGGTTAGCGAATACCAACAGTTTGTCTTCATCGCCATCAGCGTAGTATACAGAGTATACGTCGCCTTCTTTCAGGTCGCTCAGTTTCGCTGGTTTGCCATCCAGGAATACCAGGAAGTCTTTGCCTTCTTCTTTGTCTTCCAGCTTGTTGAACTTACCAGTGTCGAGGTTGGTGATTTTCTTTTTCTCAACATCGATTTTGCCGATCACTTCAGAACCGTATTTCGCTTTGGAGTTCAGGTCCATTTGGGTGTCGTCAATTACGTGCATGTAAGAAACTTCGTTATTGCTGTCCAGAACAACTTTCACACCAAAGCTGTCGTTAGCAGAGATGATCTCTTTCAGAGCGTCAACTGGATCGCTGTAACGTTTGAAGTTGTAAGTAATTTTGGAGTTTTTGTTGAAGCGGTAAGTTTTGCCGCTTGCATCCAGTTCCACTTTCAGATCTGCCAGATCGGAAGTGCTCAGGTTTTTACCGTCAGTAGTTTTACCTTTGAGGGTAAATTCGCTCAGACGATCCAATACTACTTCTTCGTCCTCGGAACCTTCCATCCAAACGATTACGTTTTCTCTGTCATCTTTGATCCACACTTGTACGCGTTGACCATCGAAGTCGTTAGGGTTGATACCGTCAGCAACTTTGTAAGTAGTGTTGCCCAGACGAGCTTCTCTACCGTTCAGGGTAATTTCGTTCGCTTTCAGTTTACCCAGGCCGATTGCCGGTACGTTAGTAACGAGTGGCAGATGGTCGGAATCATGATCTTTCTCATGAGCCCAATCCATGTCAACTACAGTTACTTTCAGGTATTTCGTCAGGAGAGTTTTGTTGGTAACTTCGTAACGAACGTCAGTTCCGAACTCAACTTGCTCCATCAGGTCTACGCGAAGAGCGTTGTCCAGCATTTTGAAGATGTCGCCACGAGTTGCTGCATTGTTAGGAGTAGTGATGCTCTTAGCAATGTTCAGCTCGGAAGCTTTGGAGATCATGCTGTTTGGCCATACGCCACGAACTGCTGGCTCATAACCCAGTGCACGAACGATCATAGTTACCGCTTCAGCGTAAGTAACTTGGTTTTGTGGTTTGAAGGATTTGTCCGGGAAACCTTTTACGATTTCTTCGCCGGAAGCTACGTTTACGAAACCAGCAAACCAATCGGTAGATTTAACGTCAGTATAAGTAGTGTTGAACTGTGCCAGTTTCGCACCTTGCTCCAGTCCGCGAGCGCGAACGATCAGAGTAGCGAACTCTGCACGAGTGATTGTTTTGTCTACACCGTATTCGCCGTTGCCATAACCTGCTACCAGGCCAAGAGCTTCGAGGCGCTTAACGGTTTTTTCCATTGCAGCGTCCATTTTAGGAGCTGTTGTAGTTGCATCTTCTGCTGCGAAAGCCATTGGAGCAACAGAAAGTGCGAGTGCACTAGCCAATACACTGTTAACGACCTTTTTCATAACCTTGTGTTCTCCTCCTCTAGTATAAACAAATTGTTCTTGGGGAATATTTGTTGTTAATCTATCTTTCTTTTTAAAGCCCGAATCCTGCAAGCGCGTGTCACCTCCTTTCGCAGGCCAGCTTCGCTTTTTTGTGTTAAAAATATCTAGTATATTCAGTATTGTGTAAAATGCAACAATCAATAGTGTAACACAAGTGCTAGAATTCGTGAATCTTTTTTACACAATTCCCCGTATTTCGTGTGACATCCTATTAAACGCCTGAGCCAATCAAAAGTTGCGGCGCCTTCGAAAAAAATTTAAAGATTTTTTCGTGGGTTCGTATTCACCTGTCGATTATGTACGAAGTGACATCCGCCACACTTCGTATTATAGGGTACGCAGGGCGGACTGTCACCATTGAACCTTTTTCCAGTTCTGTTCAAAACCTTACAAATCTTTCTTGGTCACACAAGCCTAGTTGCCGAGTGCTGTTTCAAAGTTTACGACAGCCAGGTTGTAGTTGAGAATCGCTTTTTGATACTGGTTCTCGCGGTCGGAAAGCTCTTCTTCTGCCTGGATCACTTCAAGTGTAGTCGCCAGGCCGTTTTCAAAGCGCAGATTTGTCAGACGGTAGCTCTCGGCAGCAGAGTTTTTCGCTGTTTTCTGGAACTCAATCGCCTCTCTTGCCGCATTCAGATTCAAATAAGCTTGGGCAACTTCCTTGGAGATGGTGCGTTTTTGTTCCTCGATCGCCATTTTCGACTTATCTACGTTATTGCGGGCTTGACGGCCTTGGAGGGTCGACAATGCCGAATACTCCTCGATCAATTTGACGTTCAGTTCTGCCAAATTCAGTTCTTCCTGTACTTTTGTCATCTCGACACGTTTGGAAAGAGCCTGAGCTTGTGCTTGCTCCAAAGTCAAGGAAATCGGCGCAACCTGTTTGTTGCTGGAGACGATCTTCCACTTTTTGTTCAGGTCAACGCCAAGAAAATCATTCAAATCCATGCGCGCTACTTCTACCGCATTTGCTGCGGATGTCAAAGCAGCCTTTGCCCCTGCTACGCCCATTTCTGCCTGCAGGACGTCTGTTTTTGCTTTTGTTCCCACATCAAATGCCGCTTTGGCCACTTTCAGTTGCGTTTCTGCACGCGTCAGGCTTTGTTTTTTCAATTCATAGTCGTCCTGCGCAAAAATGAGGTTGTAGTAGACATTTTGCGCACCCAATCTGATTTTGGATTCTGTAGCTTTCACCATCAGTGCATTCAGTTTTTTGTTGATCTCTGCTTGTGCATTCCCTACGTACTTGGCCTTTGCGGCGTTCAATTGTTCTTTTGTTCCTTCCAGGGAATCGATCATATCTTTGGACATGTCAGCAGAGGTAATATAGGAAAGCGATTCGTTCAAATCCGCATTTTTCGCGTCAATACGTGCATTCTGGAGCGTATTGTTGGTTTGCAACGCTTGTTCAATCGCTTTTTCCAGCGTCAGCTCTTCCAGTGCAGCAGTCTCGGATGTCGTTGTATTGCCTGTTTCCGCTGCTACTGTTTGTGCTGGCTGCGCCGGTTTCGCCGCCTCTGTTCCTGTATTGGCAGATGCCGTCAAGGTTCCTGCTCCAATTGCGGTTGTGAGTACAGCCGCCAAACTGATGCTCATCCACTTGTTGCTCGAATATGGAAAATTCACGTGATTCCACTCCTTTTGCTTGTATTGATTGTAAAACTTTTCACTACTTGAAATATTACAGTTTGTCCCAAGATCACTATATCACAGAGTAATGTTTCGCACACGAAAAATTAGTGCCCTACCAGCATTTTCATAAGGGATTACACGCACTTTAACATGTATAGATCATCCCTTTCTGATTTAGTCCTTCTTTGCCTCATAGATTACTACGATTCTGTGTCAAAAACATTTCAGGATTCGCCAACATCATTTTTGCATGCTATCCTTTTCTTGAGGTGATTGATCGATGCTTACAGAATACAAAACCGTCGCTGGCTATGGAGAGGACTACATCGTCATCGAGCGCTCCCGCTTCATCGGCTATGCGCAGCGGGTTACGACGGAAGAAGAAGCGGTTGCTTTTATCGCCATGATTAAAAAGAAGCACTGGGATGCCACCCACAATTGCTCCGCTTTTGTCATCGGCGAAAACGACCAGATTCAACGCTCAAGTGATGATGGCGAGCCTAGTGGTACGGCAGGCAAGCCGATCCTGGAGTGCATCAAGAAAAACGGCGTCAAGGATACTGTGGTAGTCGTGACCCGTTACTTCGGCGGAATCAAGCTGGGCGCTGGCGGGCTTGTCCGGGCTTACACGGCGGGAACGGTCACTGCCTTGAAAGCCGCCAAGATTGTCGTGCATACTCTGCACCAGGCTATCTCGGTCAGCGTGGACTATACGTGGTGGGGCAAGGTGGAAAACGAGCTGCGCATCGGGGAATATCGGGTGAGCGGGACCGATTTTACGGACAAGGTCACGGCGCATGTGTTGATTCCTGAGGGTGGGCAGGATGCGTTTGTGGAGCGGTTTACTGATTTGACGAATGGGCAGGCGCAGATTGTACTCGGTGAGAAGGAGTATGTTGAGGTGCCTGTGGAAGCTGTCGGGGATGAGTAGGGGAGTAAAGTTGCTTGCTTGAACGTGTAGTTGTTGTATCCGGTGGCTTTTCCTACGAAAAAAGCTGAAGAGGCGACGAACCTCTTCAGCTTTTCTTCTATTATATAGCGCAATTCTGAATTACTGTTTAGGGAGTTTTTTGAGTTGGACCATAACACGGACTGTGATGATGGCCATTTCGGCGCGTGTCAGGTTATTAGTCGGCTTAAAGCTATACGTTGGTTTTTTCGCTGTTGGATCGTTAGGCTCGCCGTTCATCAGTTTTGCCTTGCTAACAGCAAGCACTGACGGCGCAGCATAGTAACCTACATCCTTAGCATCCGTAAACATTTTGTCCAAAGCGATTTTCGATGTATCCAGTGTGCCGAGCTTCAGATTCAATGCCCGTGCTATCATAATCGCTGCCTCTTCGCGAGTCAACGAATCGTCCGGACGGAAGTAACCAGGCTGTTTACCGCGAATGATACCTGCACGTGCAGCCGTTTCTACATATTTGTATTGGTAGTCCCAGGTATCACGGCTTGGGCGCACATCGACAAAAGTTGGTGAGACGGGGTCCTTTTCATTACTGTCACGATATGGACCTGCTTTGATTGGAAGGGCCAAAGCCTTCACAAGCATAGTTGCAAATTCTCCCCTGGTCATGTCTCGGTTTGCTCCGAAGCTGCTGCCACTATATGCCGGCATGATTCCTTTCGAGTAGAGTGTCTCCATGGCGTCACGGGCGAAATCGTGAGTGACTACATCCTCAAAAGATTCACGATTTTTCATTACCATGTAGTATCCAAAACCGCTAAATGGAACGGTGATTGATTTTTGCCCGGTGTTAACCACTCCGCCAATATTTCTCCACTCTTTACCATCATGATAGTACACAGTCAAAACATTGTTTGCTGCGTTGACGATGGAGGTATCGTACTGGATTGTTAATGTGCCCTGTTTGCTTGGAACCAGATTTTCCTGATAACGATCTTTGAACTCTTCGCCATCAGATTCGTCGTAATAAGGATCACGACCGCCCGGATTCTCGGTGTCACCTGCATCTATATAGTAGAGTGGGCTACCGTAATTGAAATTACTGTCTAGTCCAAGCCTTGATTTCAGGCTGTCGCCTTCAATGCTAACCTGTCCGGTCGTACGATCTGCAATCCCAAAGTACAAAGGAACATCGACAAAAATGTCTTTTGTCGGATTTTTCGTTTCCTCTCCTGCACGATTGCTCGAAGGAGCGAGCAATACTGTGCCAGATGGGAACTTGAGTTGCAGTGCTTTATCAAAAACGCTGAATGATACTTTTTTGCCAAGCACATCTCTGCTTTCCGCCCCGTCGACAGCAGAGTCAGCGTTGTAAATCTGAATCTGGTCATTATGGGTACTACTGCCAACAACTACTGAATATTTAATGGTGTTAAGCCCCTTCTTCAGAGGAACAGTAGCTGTAAAGACGTAATAAGTTTCCGGTATCGCTTTTGCCAAATCCTTGTCAAACACGAAATCAGGGTCTTTCGTATTTGTTACGGTGGCCTCGACTTTTCCAAACAGTACTTTGTCAGCTTTTTCTGCAAAAATCTTGATCGGAACACTATTGCTGTTCACCGTAATATACTTGTCTTCCGGTTTGGCTTTGCGAGGAGAAATAACCTCCCACGAATTCGTTTTTTGCGCAATGGTGATGTTGTATCTGACTACTGTGCCGTTTTCGTCTTCTGCAACAATCGTATATACGGTGTTGTTATTCTTCCGCAAATTAAGCGGGAACAACGACAACGTGGCTTCCTGCTCCTCACTCTTGGTCACTACATCTTGAACGTCCTTGAGGATTGAATTGTACTGTGTTGCACTCAGTTTAGCCTCAAAGGTTGTTTTGGTTTTATCACTAAAATTGGATGTATCAAACCTCGATTGCAAAGAGGTTGGAATTTCGCTTAAAGTATCCGTATATTCCTTGTTGCTCTTGTCTTGTGTCCATTTACTGGAGGCATATCGATAGTCAACGATACGTTTTCCGTTTTTCTCAATGTAAACATGCGTAGCGTCATTAACTGTAAATGAGAAGTTGCTTAAAAATGCAGCTCCTGTGTCATAATCAGTCCCACCTGTTTTTTGAGTTAGCTCTGTGTTGTCGCCATTATGAATGACGGACAACTTGACATCTCCAATGGAAGGTGCTTTTGACGTAACATACAGGATCTTGTAAGTATAAACTACCGGCGTTGCACCCATCAGAGTTACTTGTAGTGTGTTATCGCCTTTTTTCAACTTGTCTTTCCACTTCGTTTTGTCAATTCGGAATGCAGTATCTGATAATCCGGACAAAGTAATTGTACTGGTATTTAATTTCGCTTCAATATTGGTGCGGGCACTATTGATGGTAAAATTGTAGACCCGGCCATCCAGTGTTGGGATGTCACTCTCACTGTTAATCTCGAATCCATCATAAAAGCTTTTGACATTCCCCAAACTGTCCACATAAGTTAATTGCGCATAAGGAGCAATTTGCCACTTGATGTTGTACTCTACTGCAACAAATCGATCTGCTGGATCGGTTGGTAATGGTGGCTTTGACGGATCAGATGCTGTATCATAGACAAGCTTCAACACACCGTTTCCTACATCAGGATTAATGATTTTGAGAGTAAAGAGATTTGCATTTTTATTTTTATCATAGATAAAAGTATAGTCACTAGATTTCAATTCTTTGTTGTTCAAGTATATTTTGAGTCTAGATCCACTAACACTATTTGGATCAGATCCAGCAGGTAAATCCATTTTTTTCACAGTTATCTCAATGTCTTCTGGAACTTTACTAATCACGTTGGTCCCTGTTGTGCTTAATACTCCATTTGAATATGTCGCAGAGATAAACTGTGGCTTATTTCCATCCACAAAGTTAATCAAATACGTAAAACGGCCGACATTCACTGGATTGCTTACAATGGTACCATTTGAATCGGGAGCATCGTAATTATACCTCAACGTTAATTCATATTGATGCCCCACCGTCAGAGCAGGTATATCATCTACTTTAATGGAATATCGTGTAAAGCCGTTGTTTGTTTCATTTTTTGTTTTTTCTGCAGGAATAACGATCTCAGAAGCACTACTAAGCGGGTCCGTATCATTGAGTACAAATTCGAAGCTTTTTAGCTCTTTTTTTGCTACGGGATCATCCACAAATTGAACCAGCGCCTCTGCACTCAACTTCACTGTCGTCACAGTATCATCCAAATTGAATGGGACATCTGGATCTAACTCTTTTTCATTGATTTTTACTCCGTACAGCAGGTCAGCCTCATTTGGTGTAGTCGTGACCACCAATATCTTTCTTTCGAATATGCCAATCTTCTTATTTTGATTATAAGCACTGATCCGCAACAGATTTTCGCCGAATTTCGCCGGGAGATTGATTGCGAAAAATCCAGTAGAAGAACTTGCCGCAGCTTGGAGAGTTTCACCTGTCGCAGCATTTTGAACCTCAACTGTATCGGCATTTTTGGCTATCCCGTTCAAATCCAGAATAAGCTGATTTGCCCTGGGAACAGTCACAAGGGTAGTTCCTACCGGGGACAGATCAATGTCCTCAATTTTCAATTCTTCGAGAATTGGCGTATTGTTGTAGTTCACATAAAAATGGAGGTGTTCCTTCACCACGCTGCCAACTGTTTCATAAAACGTAATCTTGTTTAACCCTGGTTGCAACGCAACGTCATAAAAAGTAAAGGTGCTCCCGCTGATTGAAGGTGCGAGCTTTTCCAATCCAGATACGATCTGCCCATTTCCGAGAGTAATCTTCAGGCGAAGAGCATTCCCATTAACCCCTGCTCCAAATACCCCCTTCAGTGTAATTTTGGAGCTTCCAAATGGTTCTGCGTTAAACGGATCTGTTCCTTTTCCAGCATAGCCATCCAGTATGATCGGCATATCTGCTGGCATATATTTGTAATAAATGTAGACATCTTGGGATTCAGCAGTAGAGTACACACGTACCGTGTTCAGGCCAGGACTCAGATCCAAATCATTAATCTTATGAGGTCCTGCTGTGTTTACATTTGTTTGTTTCTGTACCATTTTCCCATTAAGGTAAACTTCAATATCCGTCGGACCAGTACCGTCATACTTTACATATAGATCGGTCACTCGTTTACCAGCGTCTTTTGGCGCTGACAAGGTTGCTCCATCAGTTATAGCGGTACCTTGCGAATCGGTAAATGTTAAAACAGTCGTTGCTGCCTTAGCTGTGTCTATCGATAACGCAGGTATCACACCCGTAATAACAAGCATCATCGTCAAGCACATGGCCAGCCAGCGACGGAATTGTTGAATTGGCTTACTCATTTCTTCACCTCTCCTTATTATTCTGAATCTAGTTTTCGTCCCATTCTCTGTTTAAGCTGAGATGGGACAGACCTTCCCCTTTCCTTTATCGGCTAATTTCTTTCCACAGTTAAGAGCTTCCCCCTAAAAATTGGCGAAAAAAAGCCACTGCATAAAACATGCAGTGGCTACATTTGGCTACGATCTTAATTCGTCCGCCGCTCTTGCTCGGCTTGCTTGATCTTCAACCGTCTGTACGCATTAATCAGCGGGCGGTGGCGGCGGCTGACGAGGCCGACGATTTCGGTGCCCAGGTGGATGGCGATCAGGAGTACGACCATGACGATGATGGTCGTCCACTTTGTCGTTTTGGTGAGCAGAATCGCCATCGTGCCGAAAAAGATGCTGATCGAATAGATCGTAAGCACAGTGGAACGATGGGACAGGCCCATGTTCAGCAGACAGTGGTGCAGGTGTCCCTTGTCCGGGCTGGAGATCGGCTTTTTGTTCACGATGCGGCGCACGATTGCGAAGAACGTGTCCCAAAGCGGAACGCCGAGCACGACGATCGGGATGATGAAGGAAACGAAGAGCGCTTCCTTGAAGCCCATGATCGACAGCGCAGCCAGGTTGAAGCCTAAGAAAAGCGAACCGGTGTCGCCCATGAACAGGCGGGCCGGGTGAAAGTTGAAGTACAGAAAGCCCAGGATCGCTCCTAAAAGCACGAAGCAGTAAGTCGCAACCTTGTAATCGCCCATCAGCAGGGCCATGACGCCCATCGTTCCTGCCGCGATAGCGGAGACGCCTGCGGACAAGCCATCCAGGCCGTCGATCAGATTGACGGCGTTGGTTACACCAACAATCCAGAACATCGTGATCGGAATAGCCAGCCAGAAAAGCCAGCCGCTGCTAAAGTCAATACTGCCCGAATACGGCAGATTGACGACGCCGATTTTCAGTCCGAACGGGATGACGACAATCGCTGTGGCGATCAGTTGGCCGAGCAGCTTCCATTTCGGCGAGAGCTGGTACTTGTCATCCAGCATGCCCACAGCCATCACGATGGTGCTGCCGATGAAAATTCCAAGCATTTCCGACATGCTGGCGTAAGGAACGAACAGGAAGAAAGCCACCAGATAGCCCAGGTAAATAGCAAGTCCGCCCATGCGGGGCATAATTCGCGTATGTACCTTGCGCTGGTTGGGAGCATCTACTGCCCCGACCTTTTCAGCCAGTTTTTTTACATATGGTGTCGCAATAAACGATACGATCAGCGAAGTCAGAAATCCGAGGATTAATGTAGACATCGACTGTTCTCCTCTCTACGGATGCATCTAGGAACGGCTACTCCATTTTTCTTTTAATACGGTCAAAACAAACCGGGGAATAGCCAGTTGACGCTTCCAGCGAGACGGCTGAGAAGCTAGTCGGTAAAACCATTCCAAATGCAATTTTTGCCAAATTTCTGGCGCTCGTTTTACTTTTCCGGAGATGACATCGAAGCTGCCGCCTACCCCCATCATCAAGGAGGCGTTAAGGCGATCGCGATACTTCACCATCCATTCGTCCTGTCTGGGCGCGCCCAGTGCGACGAACAGCAGCTCCGGCCTGGCTTCGGCAATCTCCTGCACGATGCCCTCCTCGTCTTCTGCCCGGAAAAATCCGTCCCGGTATCCGACGATGCGCGCATTCGGGTAGCGAGCAGCCAGCTTTTCCGCGGCCAAACGGATCACATCCGGCTTGGCACCGAGCAGGTAGACTCCCCACTGGTGCTTGTTTGCTTCCGCCATCAACGCTTCCAGCAGCTCCACGCCTGTAACGCGCTCACGGATCGGCTGATTCGTCCATTTGGCAGCGTAGACGATGCCGATTCCATCGGGAACGACATAGGCTTGTTCCACAATCGATTGAAAAGCGCGATCCGCCCTCGCCAGCATGACGATTTCCGGATTGGCTGTTACGACATGGGTCTTTTGGCCGTTTTTAATGCGTTCTGCTATATATGTGACTGTCTCGCGAAAGCCGCGAGTCGAAAATGGCACACCTAAGATGTTTGCGACCTGTTTGGTCAATGTTTTCACCTTCATTATATAAGTTGCCCACTAGCCATTTTACCCGAAAAGAAAAGCACATTCAAGGATATCATGAATGTGCTTTATTTCCTGCCGTCAAGGCAAACATCAGTCCGCCCTCTGCGACTACTTTCCCATTAACGATGGCCTTCCCGTGCCCTTTGCCGATCGAACCGCGCACGCGCGTCAGCTCAACTTCCAGCGTTAGCGTGTCGCCAGGCTTCACCTGATCCTTGAAGCGAAACTCGTCAATGCCTGCAAACAGCCCGATTTTTCCTTGGTGCTCCTCCATGCTGAGGATGGCGACTGCTCCGACTTGCGCCAACGCTTCCACAATCAGGACGCCAGGCATGACCGGATAGCCAGGAAAATGCCCCTGGAAAAACGGCTCGTTTACTGTCACGTTTTTGATCCCGACTGCGCGTTTTCCTTGCTCCAGCTCTTCAATTTTGTCCACCAGCAAAAACGGATAGCGGTGCGGAATGATTTCCTGGATTTGCATAATATCAAGCGGTGCTTTAAATTCCATGTCTGATCGCTCCATTTCCATACTTTATCTGGGCTTGTCCGTGCATGAAGACCAGTTGGCAAACTGAGAATAAACGTAACTCCCGCCTCCGACAAGTCGGCATAGCGGGGTTAAAATAGAAGGGGCACTTCCTCCCCAAACGGGAAGTGCTCTTTTTCCATCCCTTACGTGCGGTTCAACAGCCGAAACTTCCCTAAATAGATCGCGCTCGTAATGAACGAGAACGCGATCACCGTCCACAATATCGCTTCGCTGTAATGATATCTATACATGACAAGCGGTATGACCAAATACAAAAGAACTGTTGTCAACTTGCCATATGCATTTGCTGGTACCGTTTTTTTGCCCCGGAAGTGGTAAATAGCTCCTGTTATTATCATGGCCAGATCACGCATAAAGAAAAACAGGGCGGCCCACACGCTGATCCGCTCTGTCAAAAACAATGAGGCGATCACCGCCAACATCATTAACTTGTCTGCCAGAGGGTCCAACATCATTCCGATTGTGGTCACAAGCTTATGTTTCCGCGCGATGTACCCATCTGCGATGTCCGTGACTCCCGCCAAAATCAAAATGCCCAAAGCGATTTCGACGTGAAAAGGAATCCCGGAGAAAAAGACATACAGGTACAAAGGGATGAGCACGATGCGAAAGATCGTAAGCAAATTGGGAAGATTCACGGACATCCCTCCGTAGCAAGAATCGTCGCTTCCTTTTTCAACCACTCGATCTATTATACTCTGTGGACAATCTGCGCAACAAGTCCCTCTAAAAAACAGGCAGCCCCAACCATCCGGTTCGGGCTTGTCCAGCTTGCTCTTCTCTTTTCGTTGCTTACGTATCTGCAAAAAGCAAGTCCCACATATGCTTGTATGTCCCGAGATCAAATACTTCCGCTGTCGGCTTGTGTCCCACTACTCCGTAGCCAATTACCAAACCGATGACGAGAGAGAAAAACAACAGGAGTGGGACCAGCACAATCTTGGCGACCGTCACTCGCCAGTTTCTGCCGCTCCGTTCCCGCTCTTTTGGCTTTTTCCTAACCTCTTCGGTATCACGCGGGAACCTTCTACCCTTCCCTTGTTCCATGCTCCTCTCCTCCGTCGTCACTGATTGAGTGAATTATCTGCTGCGCAGCGAATTGGCAATTCCCATCATCTGATCGCTGATGCCGATCGCCCGCGAATTCAGTTGATAAGCGCGTTGAATGTTCACCAGTTGCGACATTTCCTCTGTCATCGTCACGTTGGAGCCTTCCAGTGCGCCCTGGCGCAGTGAAGCAATGCCTTCCTCAATGGCGTTGGCATACTTGGTCATCGGGTTTTCCCCGGAAGCAAGCTCGGCGTCGAACAAGTTTTGTCCCACCTGCTGCAATTGATCCGGATTGTCCACTTTCCAGACGCCGATCGTGCCATAGGAGACTCCATTGGCAGAAAGCTCGCCCTCTGGCGTAATTTGAATGTCTTGCACCGGCTCAGGCAAAACGATGTTCACACCGTTATTGTCCGTGAGAATGTGGCCGGATGTCGTGTGCAGCACATAGCCGCCCTCGTCATCATCGTATTGTACCTTGAAAGAGCCGTCGCGCGTAAGGCGACTTTCTTCCTGAATTACCGCTCCGGTTGCATCCTTGATTTTGTGCGTGACCAGAAAATAGCCCGGCCCTTCAATCAGCACATTCGTCGGCACATCCGTCAGCTTGACGCTGCCCTGACCGAGATCGAGCTTGGTCAAGCCGAGGCGGGCGCCACTGCCCACACGCAAGCCTGCAGGCGTATTGCGGTTTTGATTGTCCACTGCCGGCTGCTCGGTCATCGAATCGGCGAGAAGCTCGGAAAACGATGCCACTCTGCGCTTGTAGCCAATGGTATCAATATTCGCCAGGTTGTTGGCGGTATTGTCCAACGCCTGCTGAATGCCGCGCATGGCCGATGTCGAGATGTTAAGCGACTGCATCCTTCCTACCTCCTATTATCCATTTACCCGTCCGATTTCATTAGCGGCCTTGTCCAGCGTGCCATCAATCGTCGTAATCACCCGCTGATTCGCCTCATACGCGCGCAGCACGCTCATCATGCTTGTCATGGTTTGCGCCGGGTCTACGTTGGAGCGCTCTCTCCAGCCCTGCTGCGTGCCGTATCGCCCTGCAACAGCAGGCGTATCGTACTCTCCGGCTGCCAGTGCAGCCTGATCTTCTGCTTCCACGATGTCGATTGCTTGTACCTCTGCGTCTCCTTCATAGCGGAAGACGTTTGTTCCCTCGCGAACGAGCTTCTGCGGATCAGTCACGACGCTCAAGCCCAGTCGCGGATGGGCGGCAAGCGTCTGGTACTCCTCGCTCGCCGTATCACGGTAGAGCAGCTCGCCAGCCTGATTGATTTTCAGGTCCTGGCCGACATTGATGCCGGTGTCCGGATCGTTCAGCCGAATCGCCTGATTTTGATTGTCGAGCACATAGTATCCCTCCGGCGTCACCAGGTATCCATCCGCATTTACGCTCCAGTTGCCGTTCCTCGTGTAGCGGATATCCTCTTGCTGAGCCGGCTGCGTCAAGTCCTCAATTCGTGCCACGCTGTAAAACAGCCGGCGTTCATTGCCGTCCTGATCGGGCTGCAGGTTGTCCAACAGAGCGACATCGTACGGATTGCGCGTCTCCTCGATGTCCCCTTGTGTAAAATTCGGGATGGCTTCCGACATGTACACGCCGGAGTTCAACCGTCCGATTACCGCAGGCTGTCCCGGCATATTCGGAATGCCAGGAAATTCAGGCCCTTCGGAATCGCGCATGCGCGAGAGTAGCTGTTCCGGAAACGCTCGCATCACACCCACGTCCTGTTTGTAACCAGGCGTATTGATGTTAGCCAGATTATTCGCCAGCGATTCTTGCCTGTTTTGCAAGGCCAGCATGCCAGATGCAGACGTATACAAGCCTCTTATCACGTCATCTTACCCCCTGAATAATCGCCTATTCGAGTGAGCCGGTACTTTGTCCAAATAGTCCAGCATCATTCCGGTTCCTTTGGCTACACACATCATCGGCTCTTCCGCTACCAGCACAGGAACCTTCAGCTCCTCTGCCAAAATCTCGTCGATACCGTGCAAAAGTGCGCCGCCGCCGGTCAGGAAAACACCCTTATCAATTATATCGGCAGAAAGCTCCGGAGGTGTTCGTTCCAAAACAGATTTGGAGGCTTGTACAATCGCGCTCACCGACTCGGCCAGGGCTTCTTGGACTTCGCCCGATTGAATGGTAATTGTTTGCGGCAAGCCGCTTACCATGTCTCGACCACGAATGTCCATTTCGTCCTGGCGCCCGCCGGATACGGTTCCGATCTGAACCTTGATATCTTCAGCCGTACGCTCTCCAATCAGCAGTTTGTATTTATTTTTTATGTACCGCATAATGGCCACATCGAATGTGTCTCCAGCTATTTTGATGGAGGAAGACGTGACAATATCGCCCATAGACAGTACCGCAACATCGGTCGTACCCCCACCGATATCCACTACCATATTGCCCGACGGCTGAAAAATATCCATCCCTGCCCCTACTGCGGCAACTTTCGGTTCTTCTTCGATAAATACCTGTCTTGCGCCGCCACTGCGCTCTGCTGCTTCGCGAATCGCTTTTTGCTCGACAGACGTAATGTTCGTCGGGCAGCAGATCAGAATGCGTGGGCGCGCAAACATGCTTTTCCCGCCGATTTTGTTCAAAAAGTGCTTCAGCATCGCTTCCGTAATCTCGAAATCCGCAATGACCCCTTCGCGCAAAGGTCGGATCGCTACGATATTACCTGGGGTGCGGCCCACCATGCGATGCGCTTCGTGCCCCACGGCCAATACTTTTCTTGTATTATTATCTATTGCCACGACAGATGGTTCGTCTAGGACTATCCCCTTGCCTTTTACATACACCAAGACATTGGCCGTCCCCAAGTCGATCCCGATATCTTTGCCAAACATGAAAGGTCCTCCCTGTTACCAGTTACATTTCTACCTAATATCATAGGCTCTTCTACGTGAGAGGACAAGGAAATTCTTTATTGGACACTTTCCTCCTGTTCCACGCGGACTTTTTTACTGCGCCGCTTGTACTTGATCTTGGTCGCTTCGCCTCCCCGAAGATGTCTGATGGCTTTGTGATATTCCAAAATTTCCTTAACCTGGTTAGCCAGCTCCGGATTTATTTCAGGCAGCCTTTCCGTCAAGTCCTTGTGCACTGTGCTTTTGGAAACACCGAACTCTTTGGCGATCATCCGAACCGTATTTCGCGTCTCTACTATATATCGGCCAATCTTGATGGTCCGCTCTTTGATGTAGTCGTGCACATTACTCGCCTCCTTGTATCTACATTGTCTGATACAATATATGGGTGCGTAGGGACACATATTCTACGTTTCCAAGCCTGACAAGCCAGCACGGCCGCATCTTTTTTCCACAGTTTGTACCAACAGCAAAAAAACACCCGCAAGACGCTTGATTTTGCAGGTGTTTTCCATGATTTCGCCTGTTATTGATTTTTTGCTTCCGCCTGCAGCAAATATTGCTGAGGGTTGACCGGCTTGCCGTCCACATGTACTTCAAAGTGGAGGTGGACGCCGAAGTCTTTTTCATACTCGTTGCGGCCGGCCGATCCGATGACCTGGCCCTGTGTCACTTCATCGCCCGGTTTGACTGTGATGTTTTCCAGGCTTTGATAAACGGTGACCATTTTGTCAGCGTGCTCTACCTCAACGGTTTTGCCGACGAGCGGATCATTCTCCACCTTGGTCACTTTTCCGGCGAGCGCAGCGACAACATCAAAGCTCTTGCCGTCGGTTGCCTTCAAATCAATACCCGTGTGCGGGTAGAAGGAATTGCCGTACTTGACGAGCGCTTTTTGCTGCTCGTCTTTGGACGCCTGCTCATCGTAGTAGCCCATTCCCAGCTCATACTGAACGTTTTTGCCTACAGGCCATGCCAACGGTTGAACGCCACTTGTTACAGGGACCGCTTCTTCGCTTTGCTCTGGTGTCTCAGGAGCCGCTGGAGTTGTCACTGCCACGTTATCCCCGACATTCGTCATTTTGGAGACCGTGTCCATGACGCTGCCCTGATACCACATCACAAAAGCGAGAATGATTGCTGCGGTTCCGATGTAGATTGCGGGGAACGCCCACTTCTTGCCCAAAACTTTTTTCCAAGAGCTTGCCTTCTTGAATGGAATCGGTTGATTTTGATTTTTTTGATCTTCCATTTTATTCATCACCTCATCCCTCAGTATCGCCAGAATTTTGGCGTATAAACCTGAGGGAGTAGGGAAAAGTAAAAATTTGCGTTCTTTTTTGCTAGGCGCGCAAAATTTGCGAGTATTCCTGCAAGCTGATTCCTTGATAGAAGTGCTTCACGATCTGCTCGGCGGTTTTTCCGCTCTTGGCCATGCCGTTTGCTCCCCACTGGCTCATGCCGACACCGTGGCCGTATCCTTTGGTCGTAATAAACACCTGATTCCCCCTGAGTTCCAACGAAAAGGACGACGAATTTAAATTCAGCTTTTCGCGAAATTCCCGCCCGCTGAACTCCTTGCCGCCAATGCTGATCTTGCCAACCCGATTGCCTGTCGTTCGCGACTCGATTCGATACCAGGCCCCACTTGAAGACGCCTCCTGCGCAAGCTTCACGCCCAGCTCTTTTTCCAGCTCTGCCGTCGACTTGACCACCGTTTCTTCATAACGGGGAGACTCGATATCCCACGGGCTGGCAACGCTTTTCAAATAAGGGATCGGCCTTTCCCAGTACTCATCCGAGTTTTCGGTGAAACCGTTGCTGGTGGAAAAAAACGTCGCATCAATCGGCTCTCCCTGGTACGTCAGCACGACACCCGCAGTTGCCTGAACGGCTTGCTCGATGCGCTTGCTTTTCCATTCGTATTGGTCCCCCCAGCGCTCGCGGCGCTGCGCTTCATCCATATAGACCTGATGCTGGACGGTATCCAGCACCTGTCCGCCTGCCGGCACGTCGTCGAACTTCCCTTGCTTCAACCTGCGCACGATATACGTTCGCGCAGCCATCGCCTGGGCTTTCAGCGCCTCCAGTTCAAATTCGGCAGGCATCTCGGCGGCTACCACTCCGGCAATGTACGTCTCCAGCGGCAGTGTCTCCACAACCTTTTTTTCTGTCCGGTAGACCTTGATGGAAAGCGACGGGGCAGTTCCGGCCATTGCGGGTTTGTCCTGCCCTTGGACGGCTGCGGCTGGCTGGGCGGCCGAATCGTGCGAGGGAGCAAACAGATAGACCAGCGCGGCCGGCATCAGGACGAGCAAGATCGGCAAAGTGATAAACCCTATGAGCAAGTAGCGTTTCATCAAGTGATCCTCCCCGTTAAGTGCTAGACACTTTCAGTCTATGTACTGCCGCAGACCGATAGAACGAGAGAGTAAGAGAGTCGCGAGAAAAGAAAAAAGACCCCCTGCTTTCGCAGAGAATCTTCGTTTTTGTCATATAGCTGACACATTGGTTACGCAAAATTAGGAGAGAAGCTTACCTTGATCGTATCCGGTACTACCGCTTCGCGCTTTTTCTCCTCTGGGCCTACGCGCTCTACATCTGCCCCAAGCGCCAGCAGTTTTTCCGTAAAGTTCACGTACCCACGGTCGATATGATGGAGAGCCGTAACCTCTGTCTCCCCCTCTGACACCAAGCCAGCCAGCACCAATGCGGCACCTGCGCGCAAATCAGTCGCTGCTACCTTGCTTCCGGTCAGCTTGGAGCCGCCTTCCACAATCGCACTGCGTCCTTCGATTTTGATATTGGCATTCATGCGGCGGAACTCTTCCACGTGCATGAAACGATTTTCAAAAACGGTTTCAGTCACGATGCTCGTTCCTTCTGAAACAAGCAAAAGCGCCATCATTTGCGACTGCATGTCAGTCGGGAAGCCTGGATACGGCAGCGTCTTGAGATCGACAGCCTTGAGCGGACCAGTCCGGCGAACGCGAATGCCGTTCTCCTGCTCGTCTACCTCTACGCCCATTTCCCGCAGCTTGGCAGTGACGGATTTCAGGTGATCGCAAATCGCGCCTTCCACAAAGACATCGCCACCCGTAATCGCTGCGGCTACCATGAACGTTCCCGCCTCGATCCGGTCAGGGATGACGCAATGCGTGCAGCCCTTCAGCTTTTCCACGCCTTCAATGCGAATAGAGCCAGTTCCCGCACCGCGGATTTTTGCGCCCATTCTGTTCAGGAAGTTGGCCAGGTCGACAATCTCCGGCTCCTCTGCCGCGTTTTCAATCACGGTCGTGCCTTCGGCCAAAGCAGCCGCCATCATGATATTTTCCGTTGCGCCGACGCTTGCGATATCGAGGTAGATTTTTGCCCCTTTCAATCGCCCGTCTGCTTTCGCTTCAATAAACCCTTGTCCGATCTCGATTTTGGCTCCCATAGCCTCAAACCCTTTCAGGTGTTGGTCGATCGGGCGGGTACCAATGGCACAACCACCTGGAAGAGCGACACGAGCCTGTCCTTTTCTTGCCAAAAGCGGCCCCATCACCAGGAAGGATGCACGCATTTTGCGGACCAGTTCATAGGATGCTTCCACGCTGGTGAGCTCGGAAGCATGGATTGTCAGCACTTCATGATCATATGTAAGGGAGATTCCCATCGATTTCAAGAGGTCGCATATCGTCCTGACATCGTCGAGAGCAGGTACATCCGAGATCACGCATGTTCCTTCTTCTGCCAGGATAGATGCTGCAATAATAGGGAGTACGGCATTTTTGGCGCCAGATACTTTCACATTACCGGCCAATGCCTTACCACCACGGACAATAATTTTATCCAATGTGTACCCCTCCGCGTGCTAATATTCCACTGTGATGATTGGCGTACCTACAGTGACCCATGTGCCAGCATTGCCACTGTCACGGTGTGTCGCCACTTGCAGATTCATCTTTTGCCCGTTTAACGCGATGAATGGCTCCCACAAAGGGGTATGTCCGGAAATACTGACAACCGTCTCATCTTGTAAACGTTCCAATTCTGTTGCCTGGAGGGTAGCAAAAATCGACATAATTTTACCCCCCTGTTGGTCAACACTCATCTTAACATTGTACAATCCGCGAATACAAGTGCTAATTTGCGGAATAAAGTCGGCATTTTTCAGGGCTTTCGCGAAGGTTTCTTGTATCTGCTCAATATATAGTAGGGATTCACGGCTTCCGGATAATTGCAGCACTAGATATGTGTCAAACGAACCATTTTTAGGAACGCCTGTCACCTCGTAGCGCACCGAAACGCCGTTTTGCGTGTATGTAGTCCGATACATAAGAACGTTGCTGTTCTGCGATTCCCCGTCAAGGGAAAGAGGGATCTCCAGCTTTTTTGCCCATGTCCGTGCCAACTCTTTGACTTCTTCCGGACGCAGCACTTCTCCCATTGCCACACGCGCGCGTACCTGGATGGATACGCCCGTTGCTCCTGAATCTTCGAGCGTTTGCATTATCTTGCTCGCAACAGGTTTTGCTTCCGACGCCTGCGCAGGCATCCAGTACACAACACAAACTGCCAGCAATAGAGCAAGTACAAGCAGGCCAGACCATTTCCCCATTTAAATCCTCTCCCCATGTTTCATGGCTATCTCTTTGTACTTCTCATTTTGCACATGAAACTGGGTAGATATACCAGCAAACGCAATGAAGTTTGGTCAATCAGGAAAACAGGTTGCCGAAAGTCATGGACCAGCCCAAATAATCCAGGAAAAAGCGCGATACTTCGTAGCCGATCACGATCGACAAAAGAATTTGCAGCAGCTTGGCTTGCGCCCCCTGCGGATGCTTGACGATCTTTTCAAAGCGAAATGATTGCAGAGCCCACCAGGCGAGTGCAATGAATACAATCGACATGACGATGCTCAATACGCCGTACACTTCTTGCGGCATGGTTGTTCCTCCTCTTGCAAATCAGTAACCAAAAAAAGAAAAAGGGACAGCCCGAAAGCGAGCTATCCCTTCTATTGTACATGATGTAGCGTTCCGTTACGAGTATCACTGAAAGTTGGGAGGAAGCATGTTCCCAAAGTCAAACGACGGATTGAAATGAATCTGTACGTAATCGGTAACCAGACCCGGGAAGGCCCCGAAAAACACCGTCAAAAGAGCCAGGACGAAAACGAGAGTCCAGATGCCTTTTGGCACGGCGAGCGGCGCTTCGCTCGTCCCCGGACGCATGTACATCTGTCTGATAATCCCGAAGTAATAATAATAGGAAATGACGCTTGTGACGATCATGATCGCTGCCAGCCAGTAGTTTTCCTGGGCCAGAGCGCCCATGAACAGATAGAATTTCCCGAAGAATCCTGCGGTGACAGGAATGCCCGCCAGCGACAGCAGGAAAATGCTCATCGCAATCGCCATAATCGGCGAGCGGTGATACAAGCCTGCGAAGCCTTTGATCTCCTCTGTCCCTTGCTCGCGGGTGACAACCATGATGACCGCGAAGGCCCCGAAGCTGACGAGCAAATAGCCGAACAGGTAGAAAATCACTTCGCCGAAAAACAGCGTCGTCGGTGGCACGAACGGCACCAGCAAGTAACCCGCTTGCGCGATACCCGAGTAAGCCATCATGCGCTTGACGTTTGTTTGCCGCAGCGCCATCGTGTTACCGATAATCATCGAGGCTGCCGCCATCAGGCCGAGGTACAGGCTCCCTTCCTGGAAAAAGAAGCGGTTTGCCCCGTCGTTGACGTTAAAGAACGAGATCAGCAGGACGCGGAACAACAGCGAGAAGCCTGCCGCTTTTGATACGACCGCCAAAAACGCCGTGACTGGAGTCGGAGCGCCCTGGTACACATCCGGCGCCCACATGTGGTTGGGAGCCGCGGATATTTTAAAGGCAAGACCGACCGCCAAAAAGGCAAAGGCCATGTACACGAGGAACTGATAGCCGGCCATTCCGGCCTCTGCCAAGCGGAACGAGATTTCGTAAATATGCGTCGTTCCCGTCAGTCCGTACACGTACGACATCCCGAACAAGGTAACCGCTGTGGCGATTCCGCCCGAGACGACGTATTTGAAAGCCGACTCGTTCGACTGCAGCGACTTTTTCCGCAGGCCGACGAGCACATAGGACGACAGGGACAAAAGCTCAAGACCTACGAACAGCGTAATCAGATCGGCAGAGGACGCCATGACCATGGCCCCCAAAAGACCTGTCAGCATCAAATAATAGTACTCTCCCGTATGGGTAACCTCTCCCTTTTTCAAATACGAGAGAGAGATCAGGATCGCAAATGCCGTCCCGCCCAGGAAAAGCAGCTTGAACGCGTTGCCGTAGTCGTCAATGCGGATCATGTCCGCCATGTAGCTGTAGGGCTTGTCGAGCACATTGACGTTGACGAAGACAAAGACTGTCGCCAGCACTACCCCCACCAGGGACAGCCAGCCGATCACCTGCCTGCCAAGGCGCTTGCCCGCAAACAGGTCCAGGAGCGACAGAATCGTCGCAAATCCGAGAATGATAAATTCGGGCAGAAGGTAGCTCCAGTCATATGAGAAAATATCTTTTACGTCCATGGATTACCCTCCTATTCCCGTTACGATCGGTACGATCGTTTTCAGGGCCTGCTGCATCGGATTGCCCAAAATAGCCGGGTACACCCCGATGAGTATAATGAAGCCGAGCAGCACGACCATCGGAATCACTTCCATTGGCTGTGCGTCCGCAAGACCCGTAAAACGGCTTGGCGTAGGGCCAAATGTCGTCCGCAGGATCGCCCGTAGCAAATAGACGGCTGTGAGCACGATTCCGAGCGCCCCGACCGCGGCCAACACCGGCATCCGGCCGAACAGCCCGAGGAAAGCGAAAAACTCACTGATAAACCCGGACATGCCTGGCAGTCCCAGCGACGCCATCCCGCCAGCCAGGAAAATCCCGCTGACAAACGGCATGGATTTGGCCAAGCCGCCGAGCTCGTCGATCATCGAAGTCTGCGTCCGGTCCCAAATGACGCCGATCAGGAAGAACAGCAGCGCCGAAATAAAGCCGTGGGAAACGACCTGGAACATCGCTCCCTGAAAGCCGATCGAGTTCATCGCCGCAAAGCCAAGCAGTACGATCCCCATGTGGCTGATACTGGAATAGGCCAGAACCATCTTCAAATCTTTTTGCACAAAAGCGAGAACTGCTCCGTACAAAACGTTGATGATTCCCAAAACCGCCAGCCACGTCGAGAACTGATAGGCTTGCTCCGGGAAAAATCCGATGCCCATCCGCAAAAGTCCATAAGCCCCCATCTTCAGCAAAATGCCGGAGTGGATCATGACGATGGAAGGCGGAGCCTGTACGTGCACCTTCAGCATCCACGTATGGAACGGGAATACCGGCAGCTTGATGGCAAAGGCTACAAACAGCGCCAGGAACAGCCCGAACCGGATCGCTGGCGTCAGCGCGGCAGTGACCGGATGCTCCGGTGTCGTCAGGATCGCGGAAATCTGATCGATATTCAGCGTCCGCATCACGACGAAAATCATGATGAAAGCCAGGAGCATGATGCCAGAGCCGATTCCGTTGTACAAAAGGAACTTGTTCGCCGCATGCTCCCGCTCGCCATAGCCCCAGATGCCGACGAGGAAGTACATCGGCACCAGCGTCAGCTCGAAGAAGATGAAGAACAAAAACAGGTTATCGGCGGCAAACACACCCAGCATCCCGATCAGCAGCAGGTGGAACAGGATGAAAAATTCCTTCAGCCGCTTTTTGATCTGCCAGGAAGCGACCGCTGCCATCGTGCCGATAATCGCTGTCAGCAAAATCAGCGGCATCGAGATGCCATCCACGCCCAGCTCGTAGTTGATTTCAAACGCAAAAACCGTCCCCGTCTGCGCAAGTCCGATCGGGATGGAAATCCAGTCGTGGCGCTCGACAAACTGAAGATTGGACGTATCGTAATTGAAAGCTCCAAACATCCAGAAGGCCAAAATCAGCGGCAGCAAGGTTCCCAGTACCCCCACCTGCTTGATTGCCCCGAATCGGCGGCTCGGGATGAAGGCGATGATAAGAATCGCCAGGAGCGGCGAAAACACCAGCGACGACAAAAGGATATTAGCGCCCGAATCCAAAGAGTCCACCTCCCTCGACCGTCAAACTGATGGCGATAATCAACAGCAGCAGACCGAACAGGACCATCGCCCCGTAAGACTGGATCTGACCGCTTTGCACTCGCGCATGCAGGGAGCCGATCCCTTGTGCAATCTTGGCTGTCAGCCCAACCAGGCCATCCACCACGTACTTGTCAAACCCGTTCAGGAAAATGCCCAGCCAGCCGAGCGGCCGCACAACGACATAGTGATACAACTCATCCACATAGTATTTTCGGTAAGAGAGTCGATAGAGCCACGGCAGCGTTTCGGGAATGCTGTCCGGGGAAATCGACTTTTTGCCGTACATGAAGTAGGCCAAAATGACTCCGAGCACCGAGATGAGCAGCGCCACGATTTGCAGCCAGGACGCCGCATGCTCTGTTCCCTCTCCAAAAATGCCTGTGATCGCCGTTCCCGTGCCAGTAGACAAAAGCCAGTCAGACAGCAGCGGAGCGTATGGCGTGTTCACAAAACCAGCCACAACCGCAAGCAGCGCCAAAATTAGCAGCGGACCAGTCATGACGCCTGGAGACTCGTGCGCTTCGTGCTTGCCTCTGGCCTTTCCGGCGAACGTGAGGAAAAACAATCGGAACATATAGAATGCGGTAAAGAAAGCTGCAACGAGCGCAATGACCAAAAGATCGTAGCGATGCGCCCCATACACAGCGCCCAATATCGCTTCCTTCGACCAGAATCCGGCGAACGGAAAAATCCCCGCGATTGCCAGACATCCGATCAAAAAGGTCAACGCCGTAACCGGCATTTTTTTCCACAAACCACCCATCTCGAAAACGTCCTGCGTATGTACAGCGTGGATTACGCTGCCCGCTCCGAGAAAGAGCAACGCTTTGAAAAAGGCGTGTGTCATCAGGTGGAACGATCCAGCCACATAACCGGCAGCTCCGGCGACGCCGAGCGCCATCATCATGTAGCCCAACTGGCTGACTGTCGAATACGCCAGCACGCGCTTGATGTCCCGCTGTGTCAAACCGATGGAAGCGGCAAAAATCGCCGTGATGCCGCCCACATAAGCCACCACCGTCAGCGCTGTTTCTGAGGCGATAAACAGTGGATAAGTAGCCGCCACCAGATACACGCCGGCAGCAACCATCGTCGCCGCGTGAATCAGGGCAGACACTGGCGTAGGACCTTCCATCGCGTCAGGCAGCCACGTATGCAGCGGGAACTGGCCTGATTTGCCCATCGCCCCGATAAAAATCAGAATCGCGGCAACGGTAATCATCCACGGCTCCAGCCGTCCGAGCGCCACACTCTCAAAAATCGCCCCGTACTCAAAGCTTCCTGTCCACCAGAACAACAGACAGATCCCGATGAACAGTCCCAGGTCGCCGATCCGCGTGACAATAAACGCTTTTTTGGCCGCAGCCTTCGCTTCCGGCTTGAAGTAGTAGTAGCCGACGAGCAGGAAGGAGCAGACACCGACCAGCTCCCAGAAAATGTACACTTGCAGCAGGTTCGGCGAAATCACCAGACCAAGCATGGAAAACGTGAACAGCGCCAGGTACTGGTAAAACACCGGAAAACGCTCGTCGCCGTGCATGTAGCCTTTGGAATAAATCTGAACCAGCAGGCTGACCAAGGTCACGATGACCAGCATCATTGCATTGAGCGGCGTTACCTCGAAGCCCATGTTGATGACAATGTCACCGACGTGCAGCCACTCTACCACGTAGTTGTAGTCTGCTCCCCCATCCCGGAATCTCTGCCAGAAGGCGAGCACTGCGATCCCGAAAGAAACAGCCGTCAGCCCGATGCCGACGATGGCCGCTCCTTCTTTCAACTGGCGACCAAATGAAACGATCACGATGAAAGCAAGAAGCGGAAACAGAGGGATCAGCCAGGCGTAGTGCAAAAAAGTATCCATCTTTGTCCTCCTTATCAGGTCTCCATCTATCGTTTCATTTGGTCCATTTCATCCACGTTGACCGTTTCTCTGTTGCGGTAGAGCGCGATCAGGATCGCCAGACCCACTGCGACCTCGGCTGCCGCCACCGTCATGGTGAACAGCGTGAAAATTTGTCCGGCTACAGCGGGATACAAGCCGTATTTGGAGAAGGCGATCAGGTTGATATTGACCGCATTCAGCATCAGCTCGATCGAGAGCAGCACGACAACCGCGTTGCGCTTTGTCAGCGCTCCGTACAATCCGACGCAAAACAGAATCAGCGCGACCATTAAATAGGAGGTGATGCTTACCGTCATTCGTTATCCCCCTCCTTTTTCGCCATGATGAT
This sequence comes from Brevibacillus sp. FW301-21C12A, assembly GCF_058788915.1. Lineage (NCBI taxonomy): Bacteria > Bacillati > Bacillota > Bacilli > Caryophanales > Paenibacillaceae > Brevibacillus > Brevibacillus sp. FW301-21C12A. Next base: position 152,409 of record NZ_JBYTBG010000005.1, on the reverse strand, counting down.
CGCACCGACCAATGCGACCAGCAGCAGTACGGACAACAGCTCGAACGGAATGACGTACTTGGTGAATACTTCAAGCCCGATTTCTTTGGCGTTGCTCACAGGCGATGCGGTTGGCGTCGGCGGTGCCGGCCACGGCGTGTTTTGCACACCCCAGAACAACAGACCGAACAAGCCGACGACAAAGAGCAGGATAAAGCGATTTTTCCACGTCCGTCCGGTTCCTTCATCCTGGGCATCGTGCTTAGTCAGCATGATACCGAACAGCATCAGGATGGAAATAGCTCCAGAGTAGACCAGCACCTGTGCTACCCCTACGAACTCCGCACCGAGCAAAACGAACAGTCCGGCGATGCTGATAAACGTAATCCCGAGCGAGATCACCATGTGTACGACACGCGTAAAACTAATCATGAAAACTGCGCCGCCAATCGTCAGGAGAGACAGGATAAAAAAGGCCACAAATTCGCCAGTCATGCTAGTTCTCCTCCCTGACGTTCGTATTGTTGTCATCCAGCCATTTCAGGTTTTTGTACAATTCGTCTCTGCTGTAGGCAGCCAGCTCGAAGTTGTTGGTCATCACAATCGCCTCGGTCGGGCACACCTCTGTACAGAGGTCGCACAGGATGCACAATTCGAAATTGATATCGTACGTATCAATAATTTTCCCCTTTTTCTCCGGGTCCGGATGGGGCTTCCCTGTCAGTTGGATGCACTCTGTCGGACAAATGCGCGCGCACTGGTTGCACACGATACATTTTTCCGGGGAAAAGTGCTGGACGCCGCGAAAACGTGGCGGCATGGGAAAGGGCACATCCGGGTAAAAATGGGTTATTTTTTTCTCCGTAAGCTTCTTAAATGTATATCCCAGGCCTTTGGCCAGTCCAAGCATGTATGTCACCCCTCAGATATTGAGAACTTGGCTTTCGCCTTGCCGATGGCGAAGCCTGCGCGTATAAACGTGGGACACCTAGCAGTTGCCTCGTTGCCGCGTAGAGCAGATTAGAACATGCCGTTCTGGTAGGAAACGACTACAGCCGTGAGCAAAATATTGAACAAGGCCACGGGCAGCAGAACTTTCCAGGCAAACGACATCAACTGATCGACCCGCAAGCGCGGCATTGTGGCCCGAAGCCAGAACTGAAGGAAGATATACAGCGAGAACTTGACGACAAACCAGACGATGCCCGGTATAAAGTCCAAAGCCGGAACAATGGGCAGCCAGCCGCCCAAAAACAAAATCGTAATCAACGTACCCATCCCGAACATGTAGACGTATTCCGCCAGCATGAACATGGCAAAGCGGAAGCCGGAATATTCGACGTGGTACCCTGCCACCAGCTCCGACTCGGCCTCCGGCAAGTCAAACGGCGTGCGGTTCAGCTCGGCCTGGGCCGCCACGATAAAGACGGCGAAGCCGATAAACTGCGGAACGATATTCCAGACATCCCGCTGCGCCTCGACAATTTCCCTGAGATTCATGCTGCCCGTCAACAGAACGACACCCACCACGGACATGACTAGCGGCACTTCATAGCTAATCATCTGCGCAGCAGAGCGGAGACCCCCGATCAGCGAGTACTTGTTGTTCGAAGCCCAGCCAGCCGTAATCACGCCCAGCACGGTAATTCCCGACAGGGCGATATAGTACAGAAGGCCGATTCCCAAGTCGGCAAACTGGATGCTTTCCGTAAACGGCATGACGGCCAAAACCGCGAAGGCAGGCGCATAGGCGAGAATGGGCGCCAGTGTAAACAGCGCTTTGTCCGCATGCTTCGGACGCGTATCTTCTTTCAGGAGAAGCTTGGTCACGTCAGCGACGGTTTGCAAAAGCCCGAGCGGACCTACACGATTGGGTCCGATGCGCAGTTGCATCCAGCCGATGACTTTGCGCTCGAAGTAAATGGCGTACGTTACGAAACCAAGCAGGACAGCCAGCAGGAGCACCGCCGCCACGATAAACCAGAGCGTGTTTCCCCATGAGGGGGCTTGCTGCAGAAGCGCATTCATCAACAGTCAACCTCCCCGAGCACGATGTCGATGCTGCCCAGGATCGCGATCATGTTGGCAAGGCTTTCTCCCTGCAACAGTTTGGGCAGAATTTGCAGATTGGTAAAGGACGGACGGCGGAATTTCAATCTCCATGGCTTATCCTTGCCCTGGCTGGCAATGTAGCAGCCGATCTCTCCCCGCGGGGATTCGATGCGCACATAAGTCTCGCCTGCTGGCGGCCGGATGACGCGCGGCACTTTGCCGATCACTTCGCCCTCGCTCGGGAATTGCTCCAGAGCCTGCTCCAAAATGCGCAGCGACTGTTCGATTTCCGCCATCCGCACCTGGTAGCGAGCCATGCAATCTCCTTCTGTTGCGGTCGGGATATCGAAATCGAAGCGGTCGTAGATGCAGTAAGGCTCATCCTTGCGCAAGTCCCACTTGACTCCGGTGGCGCGGAGCATGACTCCGGACAACGAGTAGTCGAGCGCCGTCTTGGTGTCGAATGTGCCGATGCCTTTGATCCTGCTGATAAAAATTTCATTTCCCGACACCAGTTGATGGTAGTTGTTTAGTTCTTTCTTCATGTATTGGACGAATTCCTTCGCCTTGTCGATCCAGCCTGGAGGCGCATCCCATTTGACGCCGCCAATCCGCATGTAGTTGAAGGTCATCCGCGCCCCGCACAGCTCGTTGAACAGGTCGAGAATCATTTCGCGATCGCGGAACGCATACAGAAACGGGCCCATCGCGCCGATGTCAAGCAGGTATGTTCCCCACCAGACCAGGTGGCTGGCAACCCGGTTCAGCTCCATGGCAATCAGCCGCAAAAACTGGGCACGCTCTGGTATTTCCAGTCCCATCATCGTTTCCACTGCGTGACAAAGGACGTAGTTGTTGGTCATGGCGGACACGTAGTCCATCCGGTCTGTGTAAGGGATGATTTGCGTGTAGTTCAGGTTTTCCGCCAGCTTTTCTGTGCCTCGGTGGAGGTAGCCCATCACCGGAATCGCTTCCTTGATGGTTTCCCCGTCGATTTTGACGACCAGACGGAAAACGCCGTGTGTACTCGGATGCTGTGGCCCGACGTTCAAGAGCATCTCTTCCGTGCGAATGCCCGTTTCAGAAGAGGTATCGACATTTGTTGTGAGGATGTTTTGGTTCATCTGTTAAACCTCCTCGTCGTATTGCACATAGTCTTTTCGCAGCGGATAGCCTACCCAATCATCCGGCAGCAAAATTCGACGCAAATCGTTATGTCCCGGGAAATGAATCCCCAACAAGTCAAAGGTCTCTCTCTCGTTCCAATTTGCGCCATGCCATATATCCATGACAGACGGGACAGATGGCTGTTCCCGGTTTGTTTTGACTTTTACAGCCAAACTTTGTCGGTTTTTGTAGGAGTAGAAGTGGTAGTAAACCTCCATCCGGTCCTCATAGTCGACACCGTGCAAATCAGATAAGTAATCGAATGCCAGCGGCTCGTCTTCCTTCAGAAACCGGGCGATTTCATGCCAGCGCTCTACCGGGATCACCAGCGTCGGGACTTCCTTGCCCAGCTCGTTAATGTAGGCGGCCTCCAGTACTTCCTTGCCAAACACTTCTGTAATACGCTGCACGTACTTGTCGAGATACGGCTGATTTTTGGAAGGAGCTTTTGGCGCTTCCTCCGCAGCCGGAGCATCTCCCTGCGCAGCTTTCGCCTTCGCTGCTGCTGCGGCTGCGGCCTTGGCTTTTGCAGCGGCTGCTGCTTTTGCCTTGGCGTCGTCATCCCCGCCTTCTGCTGCTTGCCCGCCTGCTTCCCTGGCGGCCTTCGCCTTCGCTGCTGCCGCGGCTGCGGCCTTGGCTTTTGCGGCAGCAGCCGCTTTTGCTTTCGCATCCGCGTCGGCACCGTCTGCTGTCGGAGCAGCATCACCTTGCTGGGCAGCCTCTTTGGCTTCTTTCGCAGCTTTTGCCTTCGCCAAAGCTTCAGCAGCGGCAGCTTTTTTCGCAGCGGCTTTTTCCTCTGGCGTCATTTCCGAGACGGGCTTTGCGGCTGGTGCTGGCTCGGCTTCTGCCTGCGGCGCTGTCGGTTCTGTTCGGGCTTCTTTGGCTTCTTTCGCGGCTTTGGCCTTTGCGATTGCCTCAGCAGCGGCTGCCTTTTTCGCAGCGGCTTTTTCCTCTGGCGTCATTTCCGAGACGGGCTTTGCGGCCTCTGCTTGCGATTCTGCTGCTTGGGCTTGCGCGGGAGCTTCCTCGGCTTCCGGTTCCGGCTGTGGAGCCTGCCCTTCCTGTTCTCTTAATTTTCGCAAAGCTTCAGCCTTGGCACGGGCTTCAGCGGCGGCCTTCGCTTTTTCCTCCGGCGTTGGCTTGCGTTTTTCGTCGCTCATTGACTGGTCACCCGCTTCCCAGTCTTCGCTTCGTAGCGAATTTTTTCCTGGAGCTTGTTGATTCCGTAAATCAGGGCCGCTGGGTTAGGCGGACAGCCCGGAATATATACGTCGACAGGAACGATCTGATCGACACCTTTGACCACGCTGTACGAGCGTACGTAAGGGCCTCCCGCCGTCGCACAGGACCCCATGGCGATCACCCATTTCGGCTCAGGCATCTGATCGTACAAACGGCGCAGCAGCGGAGCCATTTTTTTCGTGACGGTTCCAGCGACGATCATGACATCGGATTGTCTTGGCGATGCCCGGAAGATCACGCCGAACCGGTCCAGGTCGTAACGCGCTCCACCTGTTCCCATCATTTCGATGGCGCAACAGGCCAGACCAAAAGTCAGCGGCCAGAGCGAGTTGCTGCGGACCCAGCCTTTTACCGTTTCCAATGTCGTAAACATGACGTTGCGATCGAGTTCTTCTTGCAATTCAGGCGCAATGCTTGTCAGATCTAGTTCCATTCCAGCACCTTCTTTCTCCACGCGTAAATCAACCCTACTACCAGCAAGGATATAAAGATGACCATCTCGACCAGGGCGAACAGCCCCAGCTCTTTGTAAGCGACGGCCCACGGGTACAGAAAGAGCGTTTCTACATCAAAAATGACAAACATGAGGGCGAAAATGTAATACTTCACGTTGAAGCGTACCCAACTGTCACCAACAGGAATGTTACCGCTTTCATATGTGGTTTGCTTCTCCCGTGTCGGTTTCTTTGGACGCAGTAGTGGACCAACGAAACTGACCGTAGCAACGGGCAACAACACACCCAGAATCAAAAAGATCGCGACAATAACATAATTGTTGGTATAGATCTCATTCACCCACGTTCCCTCCGCTCGTAAGAAAGATTTGAATCTGTCTTGCGCTGCCCTCCGGAAGAAGTAATCACTTCATCAAAGGGGTACTGCTCGCAGCATCGCAGATGAAGGTATGAACGTTGTCGCAGCCCGATACTGCTAGAAAAAAATACCTTTATCATTATATCAAATTGCCAATTAGGTGTCTAACGAAAGCCTTCCTGTAGTGCCATATAAAGGGAAAAACTCAGAGAAATCTCCCTAAGTTTTTCCAGCATCATATAATAGCCAAACGAATATGCCCGTCTGGCTCTCTTATTCCGTTGATTATTGAACGTTGCTTGAAAACTGCTGACCGAGGAAGTCCTCGTAAATGCGCTCCCATACGATAGTGAAGTTCAGCTTCTCATCGTCTGGCAGCTCCAGCATGTTCTCAATCGCTTCTTCCATGTACGGAGTCAGCTTAATCAATACTTCAGCAAGCATTTGATCGTTTGTGTTCAGCATTTCTTTCATTTCTGCCTTGGAGATGCTGAACGTGTTTTCTTCGCGTTCATGCAGCATCATGACCAGGCGGCTGAAAATAGGGTGCACCAGCGCTTCCAGCTTCACATGCGCCAAAGCCAGCGATTCCACCTCGCTCAGCTTGAACAGTTGGGATGCATCTGGGAACGGATGGATCGGTATATCCCACGCATCCTCGTTGTCTATGACCAGACCCCATTTGACGAAAAGCTGGATCGCTTCCGCACGGGATGTCGGATAATCGTAGTCGGAGCGTTTCAGGAACGATTTGAAGCGGTTCAGCAAGTTGACATAGCCCTCGTAGTCCGCTTCTGATTTAAAAGCTTCCTTCACAGGCTCGGAAAACGTGCCTTTCAATGCTTCGATTTCATCGAGTCCTTTTTCCATCTCCGCTTTTGTTTCGTACTCTGTGACGACAAAACACAGGGACTGGAACAGGACATTCATTTCATGAGACAGCACGCTCGACCAGCCGTTGGCCGTAAAGCCGCTAGGAATCACTACGCCATCCTGATTGTGGCGAATATCGCGAATGGTTTGCATCAGTTACACTCTCCTTTAATTCCAAAAGCCAGTGCCGCACCTTATGCTGTCGCAACAAAACCACGTCCGGCGGCAGGGCATTAGGTCTATTATACACAGAAACGATAGGCAATTACCAACTGGAAATATCATGCCCCGCAAGCATGTATAACCATACATGCCGTGCAACCGAAAAATCCCCGCAGCCACATGGGCGCGGGGATATCAAGCTTACGCTTACTTCTTTACGTCGAGACGTGCCATCGCACGCTGTAGCGCACGCTCTGCGCGCTGGACGTCGAGTTCGGCATATTTCTCAGCCAAACGCTTTTCGGCACGAGCTTTCGCTGCCTTCGCGCGTTCAACATCGATGTCTCCCGGCAATTCAGCCGTTTCAGCAAGGATGGTTACTTTATCGCCGCGCACTTCCATGAAGCCGCCGCTTACAGCCATCTTTACTTCGTTATCGCCTTCTGTCTTGATCCGAACCGGCGCTATTTTCAGCGGGCTTACCAGCGGCATGTGGTTCGGCAAAATACCGAGATCCCCTTGAACGCCGCGAGCAATGACCATTTCAGCCTGACCGCTGTAGACAACCCGTTCAGGAGTTACGACTTCAACTGTCATCTTACTCACTTACTCGTCTCCCCTTTCCAGGGTGTCTTACGCCATTTTCTTCGCTTTTTCTACCGCTTCTTCAATGGTTCCTACATACAGGAACGCGCCCTCTGGCAGATGGTCGTGCTTGCCTTCGAGGATTTCCTTGAAGCTGCGAACGGTTTCTTTCAATGGTACGTATTGGCCTGGGTTACCAGTAAATTGCTCGGCAACGTGGAAGGACTGGGACAGGAAGCGTTGAATGCGGCGTGCGCGGCCAACGACTTGCTTGTCTTCGTCGCTCAGCTCGTCCATACCAAGGATCGCGATGATATCTTGCAGTTCTTTGTAGCGTTGCAGAATTTTTTGCACGCCACGAGCCACATCGTAGTGTTCTTGACCAACTACTTCAGGAGTCAGAGCACGGGAAGTGGATGCGAGTGGGTCAACCGCAGGGAAGATACCCAACTCAGCGATGGAACGCTCCAGGTTAGTAGTCGCGTCCAAGTGAGCAAACGTAGTCGCAGGAGCCGGGTCAGTATAGTCATCCGCTGGTACGTAGATCGCTTGAATGGACGTTACAGAACCTTTTTTGGTGGAGGTAATGCGCTCTTGCAACTGACCCATTTCGGTAGCCAGTGTTGGCTGGTAACCTACCGCAGATGGCATACGGCCCAAGAGAGCGGAAACCTCGGAACCCGCTTGAGTAAAGCGGAAGATGTTGTCGATAAACAGAAGAACGTCGCGGCCTTCTTCATCACGGAAGTACTCCGCCATTGTCAGACCAGTCAACGCTACGCGCAGACGCGCACCAGGCGGTTCGTTCATCTGACCGAATACCATCGCGGTTTTCGGCAGAACGCCTGCGTCTTTCATCTCGTGGTACAGGTCGTTACCTTCACGGGTACGCTCCCCTACACCAGCGAATACGGAAATACCACCGTGCTCTTGCGCGATGTTGTTAATCAGCTCTTGAATGGTAACGGTTTTACCTACACCCGCACCACCAAACAGACCGATCTTACCACCCTTGATGTACGGAGCCAAGAGGTCAATTACTTTGATCCCTGTTTCCAGGATTTCAACAGTAGTTGCTTGGTCTACGAACTCAGGAGCTTTGCGGTGAATTGGGTCGCGACGATCTACTTGGCCGAGGTCTTGCAGGTCAATCGGCTCTCCCAATACGTTGAATACGCGTCCAAGGGTTACCGCACCCACTGGAACGGAGATAGGCGCACCTGTGTCAACGGCTTCCATACCGCGAACCAAACCGTCGGTAGAAGACATCGCAACAGTACGAACCAGGTTGTCACCCAGGTGAGTCGCAACCTCAACTGTCAAGTCGATGTCGCGCTCGCCAGCGCTTTGTGCTTTATGTTGAATCTTGATCGCATTGTAAATGGCAGGCAGGTGTCCACGGTCGAACTCGACGTCAACAACTGGACCCATTACCTGAACCACGCGTCCATTCGCCATCTTACTTCTTCCCTCCTGTAAAGCTAAATTGGGAGCTATTCGCTGCCACTTACGCTTGTGCGTTTGCACCTGCAACGATCTCGGAAATCTCTTGCGTAATCGCTGCCTGACGGGCACGGTTGTAGATCAACGTGTAACGGTTAATCATATCTGTTGCGTTGTCTGTCGCGTTGCCCATTGCAGTCATACGGGAACCTTCTTCGGAAGCCTTCGCTTCCAGAAGCGCACTGTACACCAGTGTTTCCGCGTATTTTGGCAACAGATCAGCCAGAACTTCTTCCGAGGACGGCTCATACTCGTAATTGATTGTGCGCACATCGTTGCTCTCGGGAGCTTCCAGTGGCAGCAATTGTTTTACGGTAGGTATTTGCGAAATTGCACTTTGGAACTTGTTGTAGCACAGGTACAGCTCGTCGATTTGCTCGTTCGCGAACATCTGGACGGCCGCACCGGCAATTTTCTTGATATCAGCAAAGGCCGGGCTGGCTGGCAGACCCGTTACTTCTTCCAAAAGCGGATAGTTCCGTTTGCTGAAGAAGTCGCGCCCTTTGCGTCCGATTACAAAAATGCCGTACTCGTCCTTGGACTTGTGTTTTTCGCTGATGGTGGTAACCACTTTGCGAAGCATGTTGGCGTTGTATCCGCCAGCAAGTCCACGGTCCGAAGTGATGACAATGTAACCAGTCTTTTTCACCGGACGTTTTTGCAGCATCGGATGCTTGGAACCAGATGTTCCGCTCGCAATGCCCGCAATCACTTCCTGGATCTTGTCAGCGTAAGGACGTGCTGCCTCAGCCTTCTCCTGGTTGCGGCGGAGCTTCGCAGCCGCCACCATTTTCATCGCTTTCGTGATTTGGCGCGTATTTTTGGTACTTTTAATACTGCGTCGAATCTCACGTATTCCTTTTGCCACTCGTTTTCACCACCTTGAGAACGCATGCCCGGGCTATTGGCCCGGCATGCATCTGATGTCTATCAGGTTAACGATTAGCGAGTTACCGAAAAGCCTTTTTTGAACTCTTCGATCGCTGCGTTCAGTTCTTTTTCATCTGGGAGGTCTTTCGTAGTGCGGATGTGCTCCAACAGATGTGGTTTGTTGGAATCCAGGAAAGACAGCAGCTCTTTCTCAAAGCGGCGTACATCTGCTACTGGAATGTCATCCAGGTAGCCGCGAGTCGCGCTGTAGATGGAAGCAACTTGCTTCTCAACTGGCATTGGATCGAACTGGCCTTGCTTCATGATTTCCATCAAGCGCTCACCGCGGGTCAGACGAGCCTGGGTAGCTTTGTCCAGATCGGAACCGAACTGAGCAAACGCTGCAAGCTCACGGTATTGAGCCAACTCAAGCTTGAGCGGACCTGCTACCTTTTTCATCGCCTTGATTTGCGCGGAACCACCTACACGGGATACGGAAAGACCAGTGTTAACCGCTGGACGTTGACCTGCGTTGAACAAGTCTGTCTCCAGGAAGATCTGACCGTCCGTGATGGAGATCACGTTGGTTGGAATGTACGCGGAAATGTCACCCGCTTGGGTTTCGATGAACGGCAGAGCAGTAATGGAACCTGCGCCCAGGTCATCAGACAGTTTCGCAGCGCGCTCCAGCAAGCGGGAGTGCAAGTAGAATACGTCACCAGGATACGCTTCGCGGCCTGGAGGACGACGGAGCAACAGGGACATTTCGCGGTATGCAGCAGCCTGTTTGGACAGGTCATCGTATACGCACAGAACGTGTCCGCCTTTGTACATGAAGTACTCAGCCATAGTAACACCAGCATAAGGAGCCAGATACAGCATTGGCGCTGGGTCGGAAGCTGTAGCGGAAACGACGATGGTGTAATCCAGAGCGCCTGCTTTACGCAGGGTTTCTACGATGTTCGCAACGGTCGATTGCTTTTGACCGATCGCTACGTAGATACAAATCATGTCTTTGCCTTTTTGGTTGATGATCGTGTCGAGCGCCACTGCTGTTTTACCAGTTTGGCGGTCACCAATAATCAACTCACGCTGTCCGCGGCCAATCGGGATCATCGCGTCAATCGCTTTGATACCTGTTTGCAGCGGCTCGTGTACGGATTTACGCGCCATTACGCCAGGAGCTGGGCTCTCGATCGGGCGGTAGCCGTCGTTTGCGATAGGGCCTTGACCATCGATTGGTTGACCCAGCGGGTTTACTACGCGGCCGAGCAGCGCTTCCCCTACTGGAACTTCCATAACGCGGCCGGTACGTTTTACGGTATCGCCTTCCTTAATGTCGCGGAAAGGTCCCATAATAACGACACCCACGTTGTCTTCTTCCAAGTTGAGTACCATACCCATTACGCCATTTTGGAACTCGAGGAGCTCCCCTTGCATGGCCTTTTCCAAACCGTGAACGCGGGCAATACCGTCACCTACCTGGATGACTGTGCCTACATCTACAACTTCGATTTCAGATTTAAAATTAGCGATCCGCTCTTTGATGAGGGAGCTAATTTCCTCTGGTCTGATTGCACTCACTTAATTCACCCCATTCATCCAACTTCTTAAAAGACCGAGCTTTACGCTTTTTGCGCAAAGGTTTCCAGCTTCGTTTTCAGGCTGCCATCGTACAGACGGTCGCCGATTTTGATAATAATGCCGCCGAGAATCGAAGGGTCTACGACCGTTGTCATCCGCAGCTTTTTATTTACCGTTTGTCCGAACTTGTCAGCGAGCTCCGCCTGTTCTTGTTCAGAAAGCGGCTTTGCGCTTGTGACGACAGCATCTGCATAGCCACGCGCTTCGTTTGCCAATTGTACAAAGGAGCTGTAGATGTCCGACAGTTGAACTTCCCGTCCGTTGTCAATCAGGACGTTCAGGAAGTTGAAGCTCTCTTCCCCTACATGGCTTTTGAACAACTCTTCAACCAGTTTGCCCTTTGCATCTGCCGCGATGTGCGGGTGCTGTATGATCTTTTTCAGATCTTCGTTGCCTTCCACAGCCTGCACGATCGCACCAAGGTCAGCTTCCACCTGATCGATCTTGCCACGCTCGCTCGCTACTTCAAAGAGAGCGCGAGCATAACGTTTTCCTACTGCGCTACTCATAGGCGATCTCCTACTTGAGCGAGGAATTTGTCAACAGTAGACTTTTGCGCTGCTTCGTCCAGTTCTTTTTCGATAATCTTGGAAGCCAAGAGAACGGAAAGACCTGTCATTTGCTCGCGCAGTTCGAGTTTTGCTTTTTCTACTTCACGTGCCAGCTCAGCGCTTGCGTCCGCTTTCATACGCTCGGATGCAGCTTGAGCTTCTGCCACGATTTTGCTTGCTTCATCAGACGCTTGCTTGGTAGCGCGGTCGATGATGGCTTTGGATTCAGCGCGAGCTTCGTCCAGTACGCGGCGTTGCTCTGCCAAGAGAGCCTCTGCCTCCGCACGGTTGCGCTCAGCCGATGAAATTTGATTTTCGATATGCTGACGACGTTTTTCCATGATGCCAACGATCGGGCCCATGGCAAGTTTACGAACCAGCAAGAGCAACAACAAGAACACAATTGCTTGGGTTAAAAGCGTTCCCCACTCCAGGGACACCGCTCCAAAGTCGAGCATTCGTTTCACTCCTTCCTGCGAAAAGAAAGATGTATCATCACGGTATGAACCGCTCTTTGCCAAAAAACTGGCTTCACGTTTGCGGCGAAGCTTCAAACTTCTTGTCGAATGAAAGCATAGGCCTCCACTCGCTCAAAAATAGAGGCGGGTATCAAGCGCCCGCCTATTGTTACCAATTGCTCGCTGACTACATACGACCGAAGAGAATGAAACCGATCGCTACAGCGATGATCGGAACCGCCTCTACCAGACCGAGACCCAGGAACATGAGACCCATGAGGTTACCACGTGCTTCTGGTTGACGAGCTACACCTTCAATTGTACGGGAGATTACCAGGGAGTTACCGATTGCTGCGCCAAGAGCAGCGAGACCAAATACGATACCAATTGCAAGAGCCAAACCTTCCATTGTTTAAAAACCTCCTTAGTGTTGTGAAAAGCGAATATAAAATCGGGGAAATGCTGATTAGTGATCTTCATTCACTTGCTGAGACAGGTAAACCATCGCCAGCGTAGTGAAAATGAATGCCTGTACGGAGCCGACAAACACGGAGTAGCCCAGCCACAGGAACAGCGGAATGCTTCCGAAGATCCCTACACCCAAGAGGAAGGCGATCAAAACCTCACCCGCAAAGATGTTACCGAATAGACGCAAAGGCAGCGTCAGCGGCTTGATGATGAACTCCTCCAGAATGTGAATCGGATTCAGGAATGTATGTTTCAACCATCCACCGAAGCTCTTCTTGATGCCCAAGTAGTGAGCGTACAGCAACACGATGAACGCGAGAGCGAAAGTTACGCTCGGAGTTGCGGTTGGCGATTTCCACCAGCCGATGACAACACCGTGTGAATGCGGATCGGTTGAGTTCAGCTCTTCCTCAAGCTTAGCCAACTTTTGCTGCTTCGCCTCTTCGCTCGTAGAAGCCGTCAACATGTCTTTAACCTTTTCGCTTACTTGATGGTCAGGACTGTTGTGGTGAGCTGTATTTACGTTAAATACGAGACCCAGTTGGTTTCCCAGGAAGATGTAGAGGAACAAAGTCAGCGCCAGCGAGACAAAACCCGCAGCCTTTTTCGGTGAGATATAGCTTTTTGTAATACCGGTTACGAAGTCTACAATCCATTCCATCACGTTTTGCGCGCCGCTTGGAGTAGCGGAGGTCAGGTTGCGAGTCATCCCGATACAGAGCAAAAGCACCACCAGAGAGGTTACCAAAATCATGAGAATAGTGGAGATGTCAAATACCATGCCCAACCATTCAAATCGCAGAGAATAATGCATGTATTTCACCCCTTTCTTCCGCGCGAGTATATTGCTTAGCGTGCATGTGTAAAAAGAATTCTACTATCTATTTAAAGGAGCGATACACAAAAAGGAAGCTGAGAATCTGAAAGAGGAACAAGCCGATCAACACTCCGGCCAGTCCGAACAAATGAGGGAAGCGCATAGTTAAAAAGACAGCAAAGCCTGCCACGACCAATCGTTGCAGCATACCTGTCCCTTTGGGCCGCACGCCTGGATCAACAGCCATCTGGCCAATTCGCCAAGTTTTGCTGAAGAGGACCGTGCCATTCACTAGACTGCCAGCCATCCCGAGCAGGAGGCTTTGCAAAAAGAAACGATAGGATGGCAACAGCGCCCAGAGTATCGCGGCGATTGCCATACAGAAAAAGGCATAGCGAAACGTGTATCGCATTGCCGAAGAAAACGTTTGCATGTCCCATCTCCCTAGAGGTAACCGCGAATGATGCGGTAGACGCTGTACACGCCTATTCCTAATCCCGCGAGCAGTCCAACCATCAAAAACAACGGATTGGTAGCGAAAAGGCCATCCAGGTATTTTCCCAGAAAGACTCCCGCAACCACGCAAACGGCCATATCGACACCAATCAGAGTGACCAACGTGATGGCTCGCCAAGGATTATCAATTTTCGACACGGAACAACATTCTCCTTTCATACATAAGGAGAGGGCTGGTGTCAAGTGCCCCTTTGCCCTCATCCATATTAACGAAGAATTATTCCCTTTGTCAACGTTCGTCTTGTTCTGTACACAAAGCGTTCACAATTGAAAATCTACATTTTTTCAACAATCGTCGAAACCCCTTGTCCGCCGCCGATACACAAGGTTGCTAAACCATATTTTGCCCCTTCGCGCTTTTGCAATTCGTGAACAAGTGTCACTAAAATTCTCGCCCCGCTTGCGCCAATTGGATGACCTAGCGCGATCGCTCCCCCGTTAACGTTCAGCTTTTCGCGGTCGATGCCGAGCGCTTTGCCCACAGACAGCGACTGGACGGCAAAAGCTTCGTTCGCTTCGATCAGATCCATGTCGGACAATGACAGTCCTGCCTTCTCCAAAACGCGCTTGGTCGCGGGAACAGGCCCGTAGCCCATGATGCTCGGATCGACCCCTGCGCTGGCGTTGGCCACGATGCGCGCGAGCGGCTTGACGCCCAGTTCTTCCGCTTTTTCCCTGGTCATAATCAACAGGGCCGCCGCGCCGTCATTAATGCCGGATGCGTTGCCCGCTGTCACGGTTCCGTCCTTTTTAAAGGCTGGCTTCAGCTTGGCGAGCATCTCTGCTGTCACGCCGGCACGCGGAAACTCGTCGACGGAAAACAGCACCGGATCGCCTTTGCGCTGCGGAATCGGAACGGGCACGATCTCGTCCTGAAAACGGCCGCTTTCCAGAGCCTTCTGGGCTTTTTGCTGGCTCCACGCCGCAAACTCGTCCTGTTCTTCCCGTCCGATCTCGTATTTGGCGCACAGATTTTCAGCCGTGATTCCCATGTGGTAGTCGTTGAATGCGCACCAAAGACCATCGCGGATCATCGTGTCGACCACCTTCTGGTCACCCATGCGGTACCCGGAGCGCGCTCCCTCCAGCAAGTAAGGGGCCTGACTCATGTTTTCCATGCCTCCTGCCAGCACGACCTCGGCGTCTTCGCTCAAAATCGCCTGCACAGCCAAATGAACGGCTTTCAGTCCTGAGCCGCATACTTTGTTAATCGTCAAGGATGGCACCTCGTGCGCCAAGCCTGCTTGAATGGCAGCCTGACGAGCAGGGTTTTGTCCCAGACCTGCGGACAGCACGTTCCCCATAATCACTTCATCGACTGCATCCTTGGACACACCTGCGCGCTCCAAAGCTGCTTCGAGGACGATTCCGCCCAGCTTTGTCGCGCTGATTCCAGCAAGCGTGCCCTGAAAGCTGCCGATAGCCGTGCGCACTGCGCTTGCGATAACGATTTCCTTTTGACCCATCTTCCATACACTCCTCGAATGAACAGGATAGCCAACCTTCTTAAAATTCCATATTTTTGTACGGATTCCTGCTAAGAAATCGTTTTCACGGCAGAAAAAGCGTCTTGCCTCCGGAAACGCTGCAAAAAGCGGAAGACGTTTTTTCTATACGCGTACGGGCGTGCTCGTGATCGTGCTACTCAAGCGCACGATCACGCTTTGGCAATCTGGGCGGCTACCCGTTTGGTGGCGATTGGACTGCCTTGGCAGTGCCGATGCGGCCCGCTTACGGACGCGGCTGGCGAACCCCGCTGATGTAGAGCAGATCGTAGGTAACCCGCACGCCATGCTCTCCGCCGTACGTCCTCTCGTAATAGTCCATCATCGCCAGCAGCAGCCTCCTTCGGCCCAGTCCCGCACTCTTGTCCTCGCTCGCATTGGCGCCTACTGCCTTGACCGCGTGCAAAAAGTCCGAAACGCCCGGATAGGCCAGCACCACCTTTTGCGTCGTTGCCCGCAGGGAACTCATTCCCGCCGCCTCCAGCATGGACAGCCACTGCTCCGCCGATAGAAACGACAGACCGTGCCGTACCCCTTTTTCGCCCAGACTGGCGTGGGCATGGGCAAACGAATCGTGCAGTTCGCAAAAGGTGTCCGGCCCGAAGGTGGAAAAATAGAGCGGAGCGTTTGGCGCAAGCAAGCGGCACAAGCCACGGATGGTCTGCTCGGGACGAAAAAACCACTGGAAGCAGGCTCCTGATACAATCAAGTCTTTGCACGCCGCCGGCTGCGTCCAGACCCATTCCTCAGCATCGGCCTGGTAAAAGCTTCCTGTCAGGCCGAGACGGGCAAGACTGGCCTGTGCCTGCGCGATCATCCCTGCTGCGAGGTCAATCGCCTCGTAATCGGCATGGGGGTACTGGCTCCGAATCAGACGGGTCAGCCCCCCTGTGCCGCAGCCAACCTCGAGGATGCTGGCGACCGCGTCCCGGGGAATAGCCGTCTGAACCATTGCGCTCAGTCGATTCGCCATCTCCTTTTGCACGATGGCGTACTGCTCATAGGAGGCTGCCTTGTTACTGAACCGATGCTTGACCGTGTTTCTGTGCAATCTGCTTCACCATCCTCGTTACCGCTGTCCCGACCACGTCCGGGTAAAAAATGTGGGGCGCGTGGCCGCAGTCTTGCAGCCGCACAAACTCAGCAGCCGGCAGCGCGCCTGCCAGCTCCTCGCCCGCTGCCAGCGGACAGATGAGGTCATCTGTTCCGTGAATGACGACGGCAGGACAGGAGAGTGACGCCGCTTTATGCCGACAGTCCTCGCTTGCCAGGTAGTCGAGACCCGCGAGCAGCGCTTGCTGGCTCCACTGCGCCCCGGCTGTTCCCGTATCCACCCGGTTTTGCCCGCGTTCTTTTGCCGTCAGCATCTGCTCCGCGAACTGGGCCATGATCCGCTCGCGGTCTTTTGGCAAAAGGCGTTTCATCCGTTGCAGCACGGCTGCGCCCCAGCCACGGTCACGCTCTGCCGACTCGCGGACAAAGCGCATTGTCGCACCGACGAGAACCAGTCCTGCTACGGGCCGCGAAGCAGCCAGCCTGAGCGCCAGCAGCCCGCCCATGGACCATCCGACGACAACCAGCTCTTTTCCGGCGACAGAGCGAGCTGTCTGTTCTACTGCCTCGTAAAACTCTTCCGGACGGGACACGCGCGAAAAGTCCGGTGCCAGGTGCAACGCACAAGGAAGCTGTCGACGGACTTGCTCCCAGCACGAATCCGGCATCCCCCAGCCCGTCAGCCAAAGTATCGCAGGTGTCACAGCGCCTCCCTCCCGTCCAGCTCATCACGAATGGCAGCCAGCTCCTGGACGGCCCACGCTAGCTCATCCGGCGTATGCGTCGCCATCACGGTAAAGCGGATGCGCGCCGTCCCGTCCGGAACGGTGGGCGGACGGATGGCGACAGCGGCAATCCCGCGCTCCAGAAGCTTCTGGCTGAATTGCAGCGCCCGCTCGTTTTCTCCTATCGCCAGCGGGATAATTTGCGTGTCCTCATCTGCTACGGCAAAGCCGCTCGCGCGCAGTTTCTGGCGGAACCAACTCGCGTTTTGCCGGAGAGCTTGCCTTCTCCACGTGTCCGTTTCGATCTGCGTCAAAGCTGCAAGCGTCGAGCCGATGACGGCAGGCGGCAGAGCGGTGGAGTAAATGAGCGAGCGGGCCTTCGAGCGCAGAAGGCGAATCACGGGCTGATCGGCACAGACGTAGGCGCCGTACACCCCAAAAGCTTTGCTGAACGTGCCCATGAGCACATCTACCTGATCGGCCATCCCCAGCTCGTGGCACAAGCCCTGGCCCTGTTCCCCGCGCACTCCCCCTGCATGCGCCTCGTCGACCATGAGCAGGGCGCCGTAGCGCTCGCGCAGCTCGGCCAAAGCAAGCAGCGGAGCCTTGTCGCCATCCATGGAAAACACGCTGTCCGTCACGATCCATTTTCGTCTCGCTCCCTGATGCTTTTGCAGCAAAAACTCCAGATGCTCCAGATCGTTGTGCCGATACCGGACGTGCTCGGCACGGCTCAGGATGATGCCGTCGACGATGCTGGCGTGGTTCAGCCGATCGCTAAAAACGACATCGCCCCGGCCTGCCAGTGCCGCGATCACTCCCGTATTCGCCTGATAGCCGTTGGCAAACACGAGCGCTCCTTCGCGCTGCTTCCACTCGGCCAGGCGCCGCTCCAGTTCGTCGTACAGCGGGTAGTTGCCGAGCACGAGGCGGGAAGCAGTGCCGCCTGCGCCCCATTTTCTCGCAGCCTTTTCGCCCGCTTCCACGATTCGCTCTTCATGAGCAAGCCCCAGATAGTTGTTGGCGGACAAATTCAGCAGCTTTTTCCCGCAAACCCGAATCCATGCGCCGCCTGCTTCGGCTATCGGTTCAACCGTCTGCCACGTTCTGTCCAGCGACTGCTCCCGCATCCGGCTCCACTCCGCCTCCAGCCATTCGTACTTGCGTTTCATGTGCCACACCTCTTTACCTACAGCGCACATAGCTCGATCTCGAAGCCAAGGTCTTCGATCATTTTGTGATCGCTGGAAATCTCCTGGCCCGGCGTCGTCAAATAGTCGCCGACAAACAGCGAATTGGCCGCGTAGAGCGACAGCGGCTGCAAGCTGCGCAGATTCACCTCGCGTCCGCCTGCCACGCGAATTTCCTTGTCAGGGCAGACGAAGCGGAACAGCGCCAACACCTTCAGCGCCTTTTGCGCAGGCGTGCGGCCCTGGTTTTGCAGCGGAGTCCCCGGAATCGCATTCAAAAAGTTGACCGGGATCGAATCCGCATCCAGACTGCGCAAGGCAAATGCCATCTCGACGATCTCCTCGTCGCTCTCCCCCATGCCGACGATGACGCCAGAGCACGGTGACATCCCGGCTTTTTTCACCGTATCGACGGTTTCCACCCGCTGATCGTATGTATGGGTCGTCGTGATCGCCGAGTAATGGTTGCGGCTTGTGTTCAGGTTGTGGTTGTAGCGATGCACGCCCGCTTCCTTCAGCCGCTGTGCCTGCTCGTCGCTCAGGATGCCGAGACAAGCGCATATTTTCAGCGGCATTGTCTCGCGAATTTCTTTGACTGCTTCGATCACCTGGCCCAGCTCCTTTTCGGTCGGACCACGGCCGGAAGCGACGATACAGTACGTCCCTGCCTTCCGGTTCAGCGCTTCCCGCGCTCCTGCCAGCAGCGTGTCTTTGTCGAGCATGGTGTACTTGGCTACAGGAGCCGTGGAGACGATCGACTGCGAGCAGTACCCGCAATCTTCCGGGCACAGGCCGCTTTTGGCGTTCAGGATCATGTTCAGCTTGACCTTTTTCCCGAAAAAGTGCTTCCTGACCTGAAAAGCGGCGTGCAATAGCGGCAGCAGCTCATCGTCTGGCGCTTGCAAGATGCGCAACGCCTCCTCCTGCGTCAGCGCTTCCTTTTGCACAGCCTTCTCTGCATACTCGTTCCAGTTCACGGCAACCGTCTTGTTCATCCTTGTATCTCCCCTTTAATAGTTTGCTTTTTCAGCACACTCTCGACAGGCGACACGTTCACATGCGCCCTCACCGATTCAGCCAATTGCTGTTGGGTAAACGCTCCGCCCATGTACGGCAGCACTCCCCAGACAGACACATTTCCGTAACGCTCGATCATCGCGGCATTCGTGGCGATACTCTGGTCGGTCGCCGTTGCGGGGGCTGCTTCATTTAAAATCACGCCGGCCACCTCAAGCCCCCTGGAGCGCGCATACCAGACCGACAAGAGCGTGTGGTTAATCGTGCCAAGCCCTGCGCGGGCGACCAGCAACAGCGGCAGGTTCAGCCTGACGGCGAGGTCAATCATCATCTCCGTTTGCGTCAGAGGCACTGCCAGCCCGCCGGCCCCCTCTACCAGCAGCCAGTCGTGCTTCGCCATCAAGGAATGCCCGCCCGCAACCACTTCGTCGAGCGCGAGCGTCCTGCCCTCGGCTTGTGCTGCCAGCCAGGGCGTCAGCGGCGCGGAAAAAGCCAGAGGCGCAATTTCCTCGCACAAGTCCTCTACACCGCTCCAGGCCCGCAAGCGAAAAGCATCGCTCGTCTGCTCATGCGCCAACGCCCCGGATTGAACGGGCTTCCACACGCCGAGATCGCAGCCTCTCTCGCGCAACGCCGCCGCGATTCCAGCGGTGACGACAGTTTTGCCCACATCCGTATCCGTCCCGGCAACGAACAATCCTGCAAATGGCTTGGTCATCGCACTTCCTGCTCCTTTTGTTCCAGCGTGACCTCGCGGATGGATTCGGCCAAAATTTGCACCATTTCCGCAATCTCGCCCATTCTGGAGGCAAGCGGCGGGATGAAGACGATCACATTGCCCAGCGGTCTGGTCAGCAGCCCTTTTTCTCTCGCCCGCTGGCAGACGCGGACGCCGATGCGCTCGTTCCAGTGGTACGGCTCCTTCGTTTGCTTGTCCCGGACCAGCTCGATTCCTGCCATCAAGCCTTTTTGCCGGATATCGCCGACGTGCGGCTCTGCCTTTAGCGGCTGCAAAAGCTGCTTTAGACCGACCGCTTTTTCTGCCACCTGCTCGACCAGTCTTCGCTCCTCCATCAGCCGCAAGTTTTCCAGCGCTACGGCACAGCCGAGCGGATTCCCGGTAAACGAGTGGCCGTGGAAAAACGTCTTCTGTTCCTCGTAGTCCGCGTAAAAAGCGTCGTAGATGTTTTCGGTAACAAGCGTGGCGGCTACAGGCAAATAGCCTCCGGTCAGCCCTTTGGCAACGGCCATGATGTCTGGCACTACGCCGTCGTGCTCACAGGCGAACATTTTTCCCGTCCGTCCAAAGCCTGTCGCCACCTCATCCGCAATCAGCAACACGTCATGCGCGCGCAAAAGCTCGGCAATCCGTTTCAAACAGCCGTCCGGCATGACGATCATTCCGCTGGCTCCCTGGACGACAGGCTCGACAATCATGGCGGCAATCTCGCCTGCTTTTTGCTGCAGCAAGCTCTCCAACTGGCTCAAGGTTGCTTCCATGGCCGCCTGTTCGCCTCCATCCCGGTACGGATACGGGTAAGGGATGACGTGCGGAGAAAACAACAGTGGCTTGTAAACCTGATGGTACAGCGGGATTGCGCCCACGCTGGTCGCTCCGATCGTGTCGCCATGGTAGGCGTTGTTCATCGTGATAAACGAATGCTTGCCCGTCTGCCCGCGGTTTTGCCAATACTGGAACGCCATTTTCAGGGAGATTTCTACCGCAGTCGCGCCGTTGTCCGAGTAAAACACTTTGCTGAGTCCAGGCGGAGCGATTCGCACAAGCTGCTCGGCCAGCAGGATGGACGGCACGTTTGCCATTCCCAGCAGAGTCGAGTGCGCGATTTGCGATAGCTGCTCCATGATCGCCTGGTTCAGCTCGGGGACATTGTGGCCGTGAACGTTCAGCCATACGGAAGAAAAGCCGTCGTAATACGCCTTGCCATTGACGTCGATCAGCTTGACCCCTTCGCCTCTGGCAATAATCAAAGGCTCCTGCGCGTTGTAGTCTTTCATCTGCGTAAATGGATGCCACAAAAATTGCTTGTTCTTTTGCGCCAGCTCGTCATAGTCATAAGTATGTAACAACCAAATCACATCCTTGGTTAACATATATTTGTTAACTAAAATGTTAATTCTGTTTACCATTTTTGACAACGATTTTTTCTTTGGAGCGGGAAACAAAAAAAGACCACGCTCCCCCGTGATTGGAGAAGCATAGTCTTTGCTTTGTGCGCTTTATTTGGTTTGCTGCAAAATGCGATAGAGCGCCACGACACATACCGCGCGGGTCGTCGGCTTGTTCGGCTGGTATTTTCCGCTGACCGGATCAATCAGGCCGAGCCCAACCATGTTGGTGATGGACGAGGCAGCCCAGGACGGCCATGTTCCTTTGTCGGAAACCGTTTTGGCCGCTCCCTTTTTGTTTACCAGACGGTCCAGGATGACAGCCGCTTCTGCCCTCGTCACAGGTTGGTCCGGACGGAACGTCTTGTCCTCGTAGCCTTTTACCAGGCCTTTGGCAACGGCCACCTGGACCGCTCCCTGCGCATAGGCAGGCACCTTGTCCTTGAAGCTGAGCTTCGGCGAGTCGGGCAGCTCCCAGTGGAACGTACGTGCCAGCAAGGTGACGAATTGCGCTCTGGTAAGCGAAGTTTCCGGTCCGAACCTCGTTTCCGTCAATCCTTTGACGTAGCCGTTCTCGGCCATAAACATGATTTCCTTCTTGGCCGGGTGGTTGGCGATATCGGTGAACGCCGGGCTTCCCAGTCCTGCATTGTCCATGTAGTACGGAACGTATTTGCCGTAGCTGTTCACTTCATATACCCACTGCCCTTGCGCGTTCATGCTGCCCAGGAGCGGGTCGAGCGTCTGATTGACTTCGTTGACGTACAGAAGTCCGACTCCTTTTCCGGCAATCCACTTCTTCGGCACAAGCGTCAGCTTGATCGGGGAAGTCGAGATCGCATCGTCCGTGCCTGCCTTACGCTCTCCCGGCTTGATCGTGAACGAGTAGTCCGCAGGGACATACCCGGGCAGTTGCTGGTTGACGATCGAGTCGATTTCCACCAAAGCGCTGTCCAAAAACGGAGCGGTTTTCTCAAACGAGTAGGCAAGGTCAAGCTCCGCGCCCAGCGACGTGCTGCCCGGCAGCTCAGGCACGACAACCGCATTGCCCGGCTGGCCTGTCTGGTTTGGCAAAAGGAGCGAGAACTCGTCGAAGTACAGCGTTCCTTTGTCATGCGTAATGCCGTCGTTCGGCTGGTCGACTACGTAGATGCTCTTCAGCTTCAACGGATAGGCGGCGTTGCTCGGGAAGTAGCCTTTTACCTGCTTCCAGCCTGTCCAGTCGATTTCTTTGGCCAGATCGACGTAGACAGTTTTGCCGTTGGCATCGAGCACTTCTGCGCGCAGCCAATGTCTGCTGTTGTCCCCGTTTACCCACAAGCCGATTCCGAGCGGCTTGCCCGGGATGGCGACAGGCTGGGCGCCCAGCACGCCGTAAGAGATGCGCATGTTGTTCGCTGGCGCTCCGGAGAAGTTGTAGACGAGCTTCGCCGCTTTTTTCGTGCGGAACACCTGGTCCTGAACGAGCGCAAACGAGCCTGCCGAGCTGATGCTGCTCGGGTTGGCCGCGTGGTACATGCCGACCTGGTTGTCAAATGTCAGCCATGGCTGTTCGAATTGACCGACCGCAAACGGAACGGTTGTCGACACACCGTCATACGCAATCGTCAGGTGTCCATTTCCCGGTTCGCTTCCTGCTATCAACTGCAGCTTGTCGTTGACGGTAGCGACTGCGGAGTCTACGCTCGCTTTGACGCTGAGCGGCGTCGCCTGAATCGTCGCTCCTTTTTTCGTCTTGATTTTCACATCAAGCGTCACGGCTTGTCCCGGTGCGATCGTGACCGGATTCGGGGAGACGACGATTTGTTGGACTTCGCTGCCCGCAATGACGTGCACCTCTTTGTTTTGCGCCACGTTACCCAGGCGACCCGTCAGTGTAATCTGGCCGGAGCGGGCTGGCGTAAAGCGTTGTCCCTCTACTGTTCCTGCATCGGCTTGCGGGATTTCCCACGTGACGTTCGCCGGATTGATCGCGTATGGCTGGTAATGCGTGTCGTACCCTTTGGAGGCATTGAGCGTCACGGTTTGGCCGATGAGGATGTCCGCTGGCACGTCAATTTGGAATCCTCGCAATTCTCCTGGCGGAGCGGTGTTGTACACAGCAAGTCCGGTCGGCACGCGGCGTTCGGCACCGCCGCTCGGCTTGTTGGCGAGGTTGGCATGCGTCTCGCCCAGCATGCGCGCAGCCAATGTCGTAGAGCCGCCACCGTCAAAATTCACGGCACGGTAGGAGCCGAGCTCTGCCATGATTTTTGCCAGCTCGTCCAGGTAAACGCCTTTGCTGGCATCAATGGTGACCATGTACAGCGTCTTGCCATCCTGGGACACGCCCACTGCCGTGCGTGCATTGACAGAAGTGATCGACTTGTCCGCCTGGAACGACGTCAAAGCTTTGCCCTGATCCACGAGCAGCACGTTGCCCCCGACGGCTTGCTTCAGGTCGAGTGTTTGCGGAGTTGTTTGGTACTCGATGGTCGCTTTGGCGCCCACCGGGAAATTTTGTTTGAGGAAGGCCGCTGCCGCGCCGTGTCCCCACAAGACGTATCCGTTGTAAGGTATGTAGACTCCCGGTTGGTTGACGCGCACTTCCTTGGCGACGTTGTCCACGAACAAAATCTCGACGACGTCCTTGTAGCCCGGAATTGCGCCGAGACTGGTTTTGCCAAAGGAAGGCGTGTAGACGTTCAGTTGGTTCTGGTGGCTTTTGCGGCCGTCGCTCGGATTGTACTCTTCTTTGTTGACGCCTTGAATCGAGTAGACAGCCCCGTTCGGCGCGGTGACTTTTCCGCCAAACCCGAACTTGTCGATGATCGCGACCTTGTCCCCGGTCAGCCCCAGGCTATACCAGTACGAGATCAGCCCCATCGAGGAAATCAACTGCTCGTCCTTTATTACGATGCCAAACGGCGCGCCCCGCTTGGACATGTTGAAAAAGTCGGCGTTGATCGCCGCAACCGCGCCTGTTTCGCGCGCCATCTGGGTGACGGTCTGTCTTTCCGTCAGCTTGCCGGCGGTCCCGTAGACGGGCTTGACCTCCACGTACGGGTTGTTCAGGTCGACCTTGGTAACCATGATGGTCACGACCTGATTCGCAAACGATTTCGTATATTTGAGCAAAGTGGTCCCCTCGCCAATCGGGGTTTGCCACACCATATTCAATGCACTGGTTTCCGCCCTGGCGTGCGCGACATTCGTCGCAAGGGGCACAAACGGAACAAAAGCTCCCCAGGCCATCGTCGTAGCCGTGAGCAGCGTCACTATCCTTTGCGCTCTCATGTTGGTGACTCCTCTCCATTTTCCAAACTCTGTCTGTTCCCTATGTAAGTCGGTAACTATTCGTTAGACGCACCGAAGTAGTGGATAGTTTCGCCAATTTTGCAGATTCTCTTTTGGCAAAACAAACCAAATCGTCAGTCTGCCAAAACAGCAGAAAAACCCGTCCGGATGATAGCAGTCGATACCGGACGGGTCACTCTTGGCTGTATGGGCAAATGATTACTGCCCCGGCTTGAACGGCTCAGGACGCTCGGAACGCAATCCAAAATGATGCAGGATCGCTTCTACGATACGGCGGGAAGCCTCTCCGTCCCCATACGGATTCGCAGCGTGCGCCATTGCATCGTAGGCTGCCTGGTTGGTCAGCAGCTCGTGTGCCATCGCGTAAACTTGTTCTTCGTCTGTACCCGCCAGCTTGAGCGTACCGGCTTCGATCCCTTCTGGGCGCTCGGTTGTATCTCTGAGCACCAGAACAGGCACGCCAAGGGACGGCGCTTCTTCCTGGACTCCGCCGGAATCGGTCAGGATCAGGTGAGCACGGCGGGCGAAGTTGTGGAAATCGAGCGCATCAAGCGGTTCGATCAGTATAATGCGCTCGTGATCGCCCAAAATTTCCTGCGCTACTTCCTGCACAGCCGGGTTGAGATGGACCGGGTACACGACGGCAATCTCGGGATGCTCGTCCACCAGTCTTCTGACCGCACGGAAAATGCGGCGCATCGGCTCGCCCAGGTTTTCGCGGCGGTGGGCCGTCATCAGCACCAGTTTGTAGTCGCCTACACGGTCGAGCACCGGGTGTGTGTAATCTTCGCGCACTGTCGTTTTCAGCGCATCAATCGCGGTGTTTCCGGTTACGTAAATGCTTTCCTCCGGCTTCGCTTCCCGTCTGAGGTTGTCAGCAGACCCGTTTGTCGGGGAGAAGTGCAGGTCGGCCATCACGCCTGTCAGTTGGCGGTTCATCTCTTCCGGGAACGGCGAATACTTGTCCCATGTGCGCAGGCCCGCTTCCACATGGCCGATCGCTACCTGGTTGTAAAAAGCGGCCAGGCTCGCAACGAATGTAGTCGTCGTATCGCCATGCACCAAAACGATATCCGGCTTTACTTCCTTGATCGCCGCATCGAGACTTTGCAGGGCGCGCGTGGTCACATCAACGAGCGTCTGGCGGTCTTTCATAATGTTCAAGTCAATGTCCGGCGAAATATCGAAAATCCCCAACACCTGGTCGAGCATTTGGCGATGTTGGGCGGTCACGCAGACGACCGATTCGATTTGCCCGTTGTACTTTTTCAGCTCATGCACAAGGGGGGCCATCTTGATCGCTTCCGGACGCGTCCCGAATACCGTCATTACTTTTACTGTTTTCATCTGGAATACCCTCTCCGCCTACTTTGTGCCGTACAAGCGGTCGCCCGCATCGCCGAGGCCAGGCACAATGTATCCATGGTCATTTAAATATTCGTCAATGGCAGCTACGTAAATATCTACGTCCGGATGCTCGTCCTGCACCATTTTGATGCCTTCCGGAGCAGCAATCAGGCACATGAGCTTGAGATTTCTCGCTCCGCGTTTTTTCAACGCAGCAATCGCCGCGACAGCAGAACCGCCAGTCGCAAGCATCGGGTCAATCACGATCAGTTCGCGCTCGGCTACATCGGAAGGCAGCTTGACGTAGTACTCTACTGGCTGCAAGGTTTCCGGGTCACGATACAGTCCCACGTGGCCGACTTTTGCGGCCGGGATCAGCTTGAGCAGTCCGTCGACCATGCCAAGTCCTGCACGGAGGATCGGTACGAGTCCAACTTTTTTGCCGGCAATCACGTTAGACTTACAGGTGGCTACCGGGGTGTCGATGGTGGTTTCCTCAAGCGGCATGTCGCGGGTGATTTCGTAGCCCATCAAGGTTGCTACTTCGTCTACGAGTTCGCGAAATTCTTTGGTTCCTGTATTCTTGTCACGAATAAACGTCACTTTATGCTGAATCAGCGGATGGTCAAACACATATACACGGCTCATGTACGTTCCTCCGTTTCCCTATCAATGCATCTTTTCCATCATAGCGAAGGAGAGAGTCGCCGTCAATTTGTCTAATCTTCGTACTTTTTCTTTCTTTGTCTGGGAGGGGCTGTAGTGGGGAGAAGACGGTTTCCAGGCTAGGCTTCATTCTACGTCCCGCTGTGGGATTGACTGTCCGCTACGCGACGAAGCGCGGGGGAACGTAAAAGTGGTAGCCGCTTCGCAGTTTATTTAGGGTTACGTTCCTTTTTCCCGCGCTTCGTCGCTCCGCTGGGTCGGACTTCGCAAGTCGCGGCGCCTGGAAACCGTCTTCTCCGCGTGGCTGTTTGTCAGGAAAAAGACAGAAAGAAAGCCAAAAAACAGACCCGCGCGAGGTTGCTCACGGGGTCTGTCTGCTTGAGAAATTTTCTTGAAAATTAAATCGTCAAGCCTTCGTACATCGGGAAGCGTTGGCACAGCGCGGCTACGCGTTGGCGGGCTTCGTCGTGTTTGGCTGCGTCTTCCGGGTTTTTCAAGGTCAGCGCGATGATGGCTGCTACTTCTTTCATCGCTTCTTCGTCAAAGCCGCGGCTGGTGACGGCTGGGGTACCCATGCGGATACCGCTTGTGACGAATGGGCTTTGCGTATCGTAAGGGATGGTGTTTTTGTTGGTGGTGATGCTCACTTCGTCCAGGAGGTGCTCGGCTACTTTACCAGTCAGGCCGATTTTGCTTACGTCAACCAGTACGAGGTGGTTGTCGGTTCCGCCGGAGACGAGTGTCAGGCCTTCTGCTTGCAGCGCTTCCGCAAAGACGCGGGCGTTGTTCACGATGCGTTTTGCGTAGTCTTTGAAGTCAGGTTGCAGCGCTTCGCCAAAGGAAACGGCTTTTGCCGCGATCACGTGCATCAACGGACCGCCTTGCACGCCTGGGAACACGGATTTGTCGATCGCTTTTGCAAACTCTTCTTTGCAGAGGATCAGACCGCCGCGAGGGCCGCGCAATGTTTTGTGCGTAGTGGAGGTGACGAAGTGCGCGTGCGGAACCGGGTTTGGATGCAGGCCAGCCGCAACCAGACCAGCGATGTGCGCCATGTCTACCATGAAGTACGCGCCCACTTCGTCCGCGATTTCACGGAATTTGGCAAAATCAATCGTGCGCGGATAAGCACTTGCTCCCGCTACGATCAGCTTAGGCTTGTGCTCCAGAGCTTTTGCGCGCACATCCTCGTAGTTAATCAAGTGGGAGTCTTGATCTACGCCATACTCTACGAAGTTGTACAGCGTACCGGAGAAGTTCACAGGGCTTCCGTGCGTCAGGTGGCCGCCGTGGGACAGGTTCATCCCGAGTACAGTGTCGCCTGGCTGCAAAATGGTGAAGTAAACCGCCATGTTAGCTTGCGCGCCAGAGTGTGGCTGTACGTTCGCATGCTCGGCACCGAAGATTTCTTTTACGCGATCGCGCGCAATGTTTTCCACGATGTCGACGTATTCGCAACCGCCGTAGTAGCGACGGCCCGGATAGCCTTCTGCGTATTTGTTGGTCAGTACCGTTCCCATCGCTTCCATAACCGCACGGCTAACGAAGTTTTCGGATGCAATCAGCTCGATTTTGTCACGCTGTCTTCCCAGCTCCAGTTGAATGCCTTCCAATACTTGCGGGTCCTGTTTACGCAAAAATTCTAGCATGATTTATTCTCCTCCTTGAAAATGGGCTTGTCCCACATTCTTTTTAGGTACAGCTTTCATTTTGGGGTACAACTTCATAGACAGCTCGCGCGCCGCCGATCAGCTTGGGGCGAGTCCGCGCGGCTGTGACGTGCGCTTCTCCCACAGTCCGCTGCGAGGGGCGCACAGGCACGGCCACTTGCTTCAGGTGCATGCCAATCAACGTGTCGCCGATATCAATGCCAGCATGGGCGCGAATCTGCTCCACCACAACCGCATCGGCAAGCTGCGTAAAAGCGTGCGCAGCCATGGAGCCGCCAGCAGTCGGCACCGGAACGACCGAAACCTCTTCCAGCCCGTAGCGTTCCATAACTTCGCGCTCCAGCACCAGCGCTCTGTTCAAATGTTCGCAACATTGAAAGGCCACAGCAAAGCCGCGCTGCTCCTGCACAGTGCGGATGCCGCGATAAATGGCGGCGGCCACGTCCCGGCTGCCGGCTTTTCCAATGTGCTTGCCCAGCACTTCACTTGTACTGCACCCGATCACCATGACCTGTCCGGCCCGAAGCTCGGCCAGCCCGGCCACTTCCTCCACCAACTGACGAACCTCTTGTTCGATAGCGGATAGGTCCACTTACTTCACTCCCGCGTGCTTCGCTTCGATTTGCGTGATCTTTTCCACACGGCGCTCGTGGCGGCCGCCCTGGAACTCCGTCTCCAGCCAAATTTTCACGATATCCAACGCCAGGCCAGGGCCAATCACCCGCTCACCCATAGCCAAAACGTTCGTGTTGTTATGCTCGCGGGTAGCACGTGCAGAAAAGGTATCGTGCACCAGCGCACAGCGAATGCCAGGAACCTTGTTGGCTGCGATCGACATGCCGATGCCGGTTCCGCAAACCAGGATGCCCCGGTCGAACTCGCCTGCTGCCACTTTTTCCGCTACGGGCAAGGCGTAATCAGGGTAATCTACCGAATCCTCGCAAGAGCAACCGAAGTCTTCCGTCTGGATGTTCATGGAGGCGAGCAGAGTCTTGATTTCCTCTTTCAGCTTGTATCCACCGTGATCTGCAGCAATCGCCACTTTCATTCTGCCATCCCTCGCTTGTTTCATGATCTCACTCATTATACATCAAAAAGCCGTAAGTAAAAAGTGAACATTTAGGTTGATTGATTAAAAAATGTTCGTACTCTCACAAGAAACAAGGTCCTGGCTACCAACCAGCACCTCCTATGTCCCGTTATTTACGAAAACGAACTTCCATCAACCGCTCCAAAAGCCTGTCCAGCGACTCCTCGATTTCCTCGGCGCACCGGCGGTAATCCTCCAGCGCTCCGCCGAAAGGATCTGCAATATCCTGCAAGCCCTCCACTCCGGCAAACTCCTGCAGCGTATGCACCTTGTCTGCCGCCGCCGGAAAAAAAGTCAGGATGGCGTGCTTGTGATTGTTCGTCATCGTCAAAATGAGGTCTGACCACTCGATCAGCGCCTCATCCAGTTGGCTTGACTCGTGCGCATGCGAGATGCCCCGCTCCGCAAGCACCGCCTGGGCGTGTGCAGAAGCAGGCTGGCCTGCGTAGGCCGCCACTCCGGCCGAGCGTACTTCAAATTCTTGTCCGGCTGTCTTGGCGCGAAACATCGCCTCCGCCATCGGACTGCGGCAAGTATTTCCCGTGCAGACGAATAAGATTCGTTTCAATGATCGCCCCTCCTTTCTGTCAGCATCCGTCTCCTAGATGACAAACTTCAACCCGAAGCAAAACAAAATAAGCCCTCCTACTAATTCGCTGTAATCGCCCAACCATCCTCCCACGCTTCTGCCGAGCAAAAGCCCAAAATAGGACATGGCCGCCCCCATGATGCCGAACAGGGAGATCGCGAGAATTTTGTTTACTTCGATCAGACCAAATGAAAAACCGACCGTCAACGCGTCGAGACTGACGCTAAATGCAAACAGCAGCAGCCCGATTCCTCTTGTCTTCAAGACGCTTTTTTGATCGCCGTGAATCAGTCCGTTCCACAGCATATGCAAGCCGATCAGCATCAGGACTCCTCCGCCGATGAAAACGGCGATATCCCCAACCAAATCGGACAAATAAGCGCCGACAGCAATCCCGACGACAGGCATCATAATATGAAAAAGCCCAATAGTAATGCTCACTTTTACAATTTCCCGCAAGCGTATTCCAACCATGCCTACGCCGATCCCAAGCGAAAAGGCATCCATGCTCAAAGCAAAGGCAATAATGAGCAACGTCAAAAATTGCCCCCACTGAAACAACACCTGGTCCAAGCCGCCTCCCCCCCCGTCTCTTCACCTTATGCGGACAAGGAGGAGTTTAGACTGTTTTAGACGGACAGGATACGTCCGCCCGCCGCTTTCTCCAGACGGTTCATCACGGCCATGCCCAAGCCTTCGCGTGAAAAAGTTTCCCCGACAATGAACTGAACGCGCTGATGGTCAAACTCGCGCAACACTGCGTAAAGCTGCTGGGCGACTTTCTCCAGATCGTGCCGGGAGCCTACGGACAAGACGACGTCCACCGCCGCCTGTTCCTGCCAGTAAGCAGCCGACTCTTCTGTCGCCAGCACCCCGGTTTTTTGCCCATGCCGTTTTGCTTCGGCGAGCAACTCCGCCATTTTCGCGCGAACCTGTGCTTCGTCGCCTGTCACCAGCCACATTTCCCCCTCAGGGGCGTAATGCGTATATTTCATCCCTGGCGCACGCGGCGTCTCTACCGCGCCCACCTGAAAAGAAGGATCGAGCTCGACTGGGCCAATCACGCGTTCCATCTGCTCGCGGGTAATGCCTCCAGGCCGCAGGATGACAGGCGGGTCGACCGTCACGTCAACTACCGTCGACTCGACACCGACTCCGGTAGCTCCGCCATCCACAATCCCCGCTACCCGTCCGTCCAGATCGGCAAACACGTGTGCAGCCGTGGTCGGACTCGGACGACCGGAGCGATTCGCACTGGGAGCTGCGATCGGCACGCCCGCTTCCTTGATAAGTGCGAGAGCGATCGGATGGTCCGGCATGCGCACCCCGACTGAATCCAGCCCTGCCGTCACCAGCGATGCGACCTGATCGTTTTTCGGCAGGATGATCGTCAACGGCCCCGGCCAAAATGCGTCCATCAGCTTCTGGCCTTTTTCCGGGACGGTGCCTGCGACTGTGGACAACTGCTCCCGTTCTCCGATATGCACAATCAGCGGATTATCGCTCGGTCTGCCTTTCGCTGCAAATATTTTCTCCACTGCTGCATCAGACAATGCATTCGCGCCCAGGCCGTACACCGTCTCTGTTGGAAAAGCGACCGCTTCCCCGGCGCGCAGCAAACGGGCTGCATCCACAATCTGTGTACAACTAGGGATGTTTTCCACATCGTTATCCACAGACCACACCTTTGTCACTAAATTGATTTCCATCGTAAAAAAATCCTTTCTCTAGCTCGTTTCTTTTGTAATAAGTGCCTTTAGTATAGATGTGCATCCAGAAGTTTTCAACAGGCTGTGGGTAACTTGTGAATAACTTTTGGAAAAGTGTTGGGAAAAGTCTTTGTTACCAATTCTTAACATCATCCGTCAAAACGATGTAGTAGAATAAGTCCATACAAGCGAGGAACATTTTCCCTTAGATCGAAAGGATCGTGAATGAATATGACATTGTTGAAATCCTTTACTTCCAGCCTGCTCGGCACAGCCGTATTGCTGACCGCCGCTACTGCACCCGTCCTGGCAGCTTCTCCTGCCGCGACAGCCAAGCCTGTGCCTGCCGTACAAGCGCAAAAGCCGAAAGCAGCCGGAGTGGTGTTCACCCCGAAAACTTTGACCGTCAAATCAAAAGAGTTCGAGGGCAAGGTGACGATCCCGGTCATTAGCGGGTTGAAGGATAAAGCTTTTGAAGCCAAATTGAACGCCGACCTGCTCAAGCAAGCACAGACAGGTCTTGCCGAAGGCCAAAAAGCAGGCAAGCAAGATGCGGCAGAAGCGAAAAAATACGGCTGGGAGCCGCGGCCGCACGCACTCGATATTTCCTATGAAGTACACCAGGCTGGCAAGCTCGTGTCTTTCTCCATCCAGTCGTACATCTATACTGGCGGAGCGCACGGCATGACCGACGTCACCTACTACACGATCGACAACCAGGCCAAAGCGAAAACGCTCAAGCTCGCCGACCTGTTCCAGTCCGGCTACGACTACCGCAGCATTATCAACCAGCTCATCAGCCAGCAGATCAAAGCACAAACAGCAGCGGACGGCTACAATCCGTACAGCTTTGAGAGCATTACAGACGACCAGAGCTTCTCGTTTGAAAACGGCAATCTCGTCATTCATTTCGGACAGTACGAAATTGCCCCATACGCAGCAGGAATGCCTGCCTTCACCATCCCTGCCCATCGCTTCCACAGCTTGCTGAAGCCGGAAATTCTCGCTGCCCTGACTCAGAAGTAAGCCGTTTTTCAATCCAAAACGACACCTGCGCCATGACAGCGGGGTGTCGTTTTTTTACGGAAAGACTTTAAAGGCTCAGGAGAACCAGCTTTCGAGCTTTTCCCACAGGTAGAAGCGCACCTCTACTTGCGGCGCAGGGGCTGCCGGCTCGCTCATCCCTTGCCCCTCGATCTGCTCGTTTCCTTCCTCTTTTGTTTCATCGTCTACGGCCACTGCATGTTCCGCCCGGGAAACGCTCGCAGCCTGATCGTTACGGTCCGCAGCGTCTTCTCTTTCCAGACGCTCTTGCCGCCATTCTTGCCATTCCTTGCGCTCTGCGACTTCCTGGTCGAGCTTCAATACGGAAGCTGCGGAAGTCGGCTCCGGATTCATCACTGGCCGAAGCTGCTCTGTCCCGGTCTCCGCTGTTGGTTCTGCCGCCTGTACGGCATCTCCGTTTGCCATGTCGATAAAGCAGAGCGGAGGAAACAGTACGCACCACCAGTTTTGCCCTTTCGCCTCGCCGATTTGCACCCGCAGCGCCTCGTAGTTGCCAGCCGGATACACATAAGAGCCGTACAGCTTTGTCGGAAAAGGCACTTGCCCGAAATCGACGACTGCTTTATAGGAAAAGCCGCGTTCGCGGATCGTTTTATCCACAACCTCTTGCAAAACAGGCAACTGGGACTCGACCATTTGCTCTGCTTCCTCAAACGACTTGATGTCTTCCGCCCACGTGTTCATCTGGGCGATCAGCGCATCGCGCACTTCACGCTTCAGCCACTGGTCCTGAACAGAGTCGCTGTTGGCGATAATGCGCAGACGAATTGATTCCTGAGGGATCGGCCCATTATCGAGTACATTGGCCGAAGTAAGCTGTCCCTCCCAGCACATCATAAGCATAAACAAACTGAACGCGATCAACAGCATCCGTTTCATATCAAACCGTCTCCCTCTCTACTGAGTCTTTCGAGCCTTTTCTCTTCTCTCTATAGCCTCAGTATGGACAAGGAGCCGAAAATCCAAACCTCAAAGCACAAACATTCATACAATTTTAGCAAAAAAGGCGAGACGCCCGGGCCATTACCGCCTTTCGCCGATAACGACCCGCTCGATTCCCGCCAAATCCGGCACGATCTGCACCTGCTCGATTACGCCAGATGCCTGCAGCAACGTCGCCACATCCTGCGCCTGATGGATGCCTACCTCGAAAGCGACGACTGCTTTGTCCTTGAGCAGAGCTGGCAGCGCCTCGCACAAGCGGCGATAGCAATCCAGCCCGTCGTCGCCTCCGTCCAGCGCCAGACGCGGTTCATGCAGGCGAACCTCTTCGTCCAGCTCGTCCACATCCCGGCTCGGAATATACGGGGGATTGGAGACGAGAATATCTACCTTCTCCCCGGCTGCAAGCAACGGCTGCACCAGGTCGCCTTGCAAAAAGCGCACGGAGGCACCCAGACGCTCTGCGTTTTCCCGCGCGACCGCTGTCGCATCCGGCGATAAATCGACGGTCGTCACCTGCCAGTGCGGCTTCTCCAGAGCAAGCGTGATGCAGATGGCCCCGCTGCCTGTCCCGATATCCGCCACGGCGAGCGCTTCGCTTTCCGGCCAAATAGCCGCTGCCGCAGCCAGCACCTGCTCGACGAGTATTTCTGTCTCCGGCCGAGGGATCAGGACTCCGGGCCGCACCGTGAAGGCGCGTCCGAAAAACTCCTGCTCGCCAAACATGTACTGCAGCGGCTCGTGCCTGCTGCGGCGCTGGCACAGCTCGTCCAGCTTCGCCAGTGTCTCTGCGGCGATCGGCTCTGCCATCGAGATCAAATAGCGCGTGCGGTCCCAGCCCAGGCAGTGGCGAATCATCAGCTCCGCTTCGAACAGCGGGTCCTTTGCCCCTTTTTCCCGCAAAAAGGAAGAAGCCCGTACCTGGGCTTCTCGAATCGTCGTGACATCAGACCAATCAAGCTGAGTGTGCATGGCTTTTCAGAAGCTCCGTCTGTTCATGCAAAATCAGGTTGTCGATCACTTCATCCAGTTCGCCTTCCAGCACCGATTCCAGACGGTGCAAGGTCAGACCGATGCGGTGGTCGGTCACGCGGCTTTGCGGATAGTTGTACGTGCGGATGCGCTCGCTGCGGTCGCCGGTACCCACCAGGCTTTTGCGCGTAGCATCTGCTTCCGCGTTTTGTTGTTGCATGTAGTAGTCGTACAGACGCGCGCGGAGTACGCGCAACGCCTTGTCTTTGTTGGAGTGCTGGGATTTCTCATCCTGACAGGACACCATGATCCCTGTCGGAATGTGCGTTACGCGAACGGCAGACTTGGTCGTATTGACGCTCTGTCCGCCAGCGCCGCTGGAGCAGAACGTATCAATGCGAATGTCTTTTTCGTGAACTTCCACTTCCACATCTTCTGCCTCTGGCAGTACCAGTACGGTAGCCGTAGACGTGTGGATGCGTCCGCCGGATTCTGTCGCCGGAATGCGTTGTACGCGGTGCGCACCGCTCTCGAACTTCATTTTGCTGTAGGCGCCGCGGCCGGACAGCGAGAAGACGATTTCCTTGTAGCCGCCGATGTCTGTCGGGCTTGCTTCCAGCACTTCGATTTTAAAGCCGTGACGCTCGGCAAAACGGGTGTACATGCGGAACAAAACAGCCGCAAACAGAGCCGCTTCATCGCCGCCTGCTGCACCGCGCACCTCCACGATCACGTTTTTCTCGTCGTTTGGATCTTTTGGCAGCAGAAGAATTTTCAGGCGTTCTTCCAACTGCTCCTTGCGCCCAGTCAATTCGCTGATTTCAAGCTTGACCATTTCACGCATTTCATCGTCCAGCTTTTCTTCCAGCATGGCTTTGGCATCATCCATTTGACTCACAACTGATTTATATTCACGGTAGGTCGTCACTGTTTCTTCCAACGAAGCCTGTTCCTTGGACAGCTCACGCAAGCGTTTTGTATCGCTGATGACGTCGGGGTCACATAGGAGATTCGTTACTTCTTCAAAACGCTCTTCAACTGCGGATAAGCGTGCAAACATTGTACTTCACCCCATCGCAAAGAATACTAAGAAACGATTATAACAGATAAATTATAGGAGGAAAGCGAAAATAAGTCAAAGCGCATTATTTCAATGGAAATTTGTTCTTTTTTCGATGCGAAACAGGCCCGGCAATGCCGAGCCTTGTCATACCAGTTCTTGCGTCGCCTGTCAACGGTGAAAGCCTTCATTGGAGGTGACGTGGAAGTCATAGCGCGGAATTTTTTGCTGGAGAAGCGCAATTACCTCCTGCTCCACCGCTCGCGCCTGACTCGCCGTAATGTTATGCACAAGGTCAAGAGTAACATATGCATTGCCGCCATTCAGTGTGATGCGGGCGTCCTCGACGCCTTTTACGGACTTGGCCATCATCTCCATGTTGTTCATGTCGATTTGCGTATTGCGCACATTGGATTGGCCGATGATGACGTTTGGATTTTGATTGCGCCCCATCAGCGAATCACGATCGGCCGCAGGCGGAGCAGGACGATGGAGAATATCCCCGCTGCGCTCGCCTCTGATCGCCGCCGGATACTGCCCATCCATCGCCTGTGTATTGGTCCCTTTCTCCTGAGTCGCGTTCCGGCCACACCCGACAGTCAAGGCAGAGGAAAGCACGAGGATGCCCAGCACTGTCAGCGCGCTTTTTCCCAAAGGCTTCATTCGCACGAAAAAGCCACCTCCTGTTTTGCTTAGTCTGCGCAGTGCCTTTCAGGCTCATGCACACCTGCAGCCAGGGGTGGCTTTTTCCTGCTGATTTTCGTCAGCGATTTGCCGGGGGATGGTAGTAATGCTTGCGACAGACGCTGCTGTACGTGTCGTTGCCAGCAATTTCAATCGTCTCTCCGGTGTAGACAGGTTGTCCGTTTTTGAATTTGAGAATATGCGTCGCTTTTTTGTTGCAGTACACGCACACTGTTTTGATCTCTTCGACTTTGTCCGCTTCACAGAGCAAGGCGGCGCTGCCGGGGAAAAGCTCGTTCTTGAAGTTTTTCAGCAAGCCGTAGACGATGACGGGAATGCCCAACTGATCGACAATCGCCACGAGCTGATCCACGTGATGGCGGCTGATGAACTGCGCCTCGTCGACCAGCACACAGTGCGGCTTTACCGTCTCGGCTGCGACTATTTCGTACAAATTCGTCTCTTCGCTGATCGGAATTGCCTCTCTGCTGATGCCTACCCGCGAAGCCACTTTTCCCACCCCATACCGATCATCGACGGCTGGCGTGAACACCACTACTTTTTTGCCGGATTGCTCGTAGTTGTGAGCGACTGTCAGCAACTGAATAGATTTGGAGGCATTCATTGCCCCGTAACGAAAATATAAT
This sequence comes from Brevibacillus sp. FW301-21C12A, assembly GCF_058788915.1. Taxonomy (NCBI): domain Bacteria; kingdom Bacillati; phylum Bacillota; class Bacilli; order Caryophanales; family Paenibacillaceae; genus Brevibacillus; species Brevibacillus sp. FW301-21C12A. Next base: position 115,354 of record NZ_JBYTBG010000005.1, on the reverse strand, counting down.
TGTGCCACGTCTCTATCTCCCTTTGCCTAAAGCTGATTCATTTTCGCGTCATGGCGTAGCGGTCTTTTGCCTCTTGAAACAAAGACATAGCCAGCTTCCGTCTGCTCGCATGATCGACGCGCGGAACGGGATAGTCAATTCCTAGCCTGCATCCCGCTTTTTCCTGCACATGCTCAGGCATCTCCCAAGGCTTATGGATATATTGTAGAGGGACTTGCCGCAGAACGGGAAGATATTTTTTGACAAAGGTTCCGTCCGGATCGAATTTTTCCCCTTGCGAAACCGGATTGAAAATGCGGAAGTACGGCTGCGGGTCCGTCCCGGTAGAGGCGCTCCATTGCCAGACGCCGCAATCATCCGCAACCGATTGTGCATCCAGCCCGTTTCGTTCAACTGCTTCATCGCGGCATCGACAATCGGATAGCCCGTCTCGCGAGCGAGCTGGCAGAGCACGTCAGCCGGATTCCCCCGATGGCCGTCATCGTTTGCCCCCTTGCTGCCCGAGATGATTTTTGCTCCAGAAAAAGACAAAACCAGGCAGATCGCTCTACCTGGTTGCTCCAATCCCGTCTGATTAGGACAGATTGTATTTGCGTTTGAAACGGTCTACACGGCCGCCAGCATCCACGAATTTTTGTTTTCCAGTGAAGAAAGGATGGCAGTTGGAGCAGATCTCCACTTTCAGCGCTTGTTTCACGGAACCGGATTCAAATTCGTTACCGCATGCACATGTAACGGTTACTACATTGTACTTAGGATGAATACCTTGTTTCATCTCGCTACACCTCTTTCCGCCCTGAATCGTTTGCCGAAACAGAGTTATATAAACACATACAAGATAGTAGCATGCTGTCAGCCGAAATGCAACAGGTTGACCGCTCAGGCCATGTTTTTCCTGCGGCGCAGCTCTGCCGGCGGAATGTGCGTAAACGACCCGATCACGACATCCGGCAGCTCTTGCTGATAGATTTCAATCGCCTGCTTCATGCCGAAGACTTCGCCCTGCGCTTTTGGAATCATCGCCAGATAGCTTTCCGGATCAATGTTCAGGTTGCGCATCTGAATCAGCTTGATACCTGTGCGGCGGATGAAGTTAATCATCGCTTCCATTTCTTCTTCGCGGTCAAAAACACCCGGGAAGCACAAGTAGTTGATCGAGGTGTACACGCCCTTGGAGGCCGCGTATTCCGCAGATCGCGCTACGTTTTCCAGCGTGTAGTTGCGCGGGCGGTAGTAGGCGTTGTAATGCTCGTCAATCGCGCTGATGATGCTGACGCGCATCAAGTCCAGCCCCGCGTCGACGATCCCTTTGATATGGTCGGTCAAGCCTGCGTTTGTATTGATGTTGATAAAGCCCATGTCGGTCGTCGCTCGCACGCGGCGCATCGCCGGAACGATGATCCCGGCCATGGTCGAAGGCTCGCCTTCACAGCCCTGGCCGAAGCTGATAATGCTCTCCGGCGTCTGCAAATGGTGCAGCATGACCTCTACCAGCTCGTCCTCTGTCGGCTTGAAATTCATCCGCGTCTGCGGAGACGGGAAGCCGCTGTCGTCTGGTTGCTCGGAAATACAGCCGTAGCAACCGGCATTACAGGTATAGGAAACAGGCAGGCTGCCTTCCCAGCGGTGGAAAAAGTTGTTGGAGGCCGTCAGACACTCGTACTCCAGCGCACAGTGCGACAGGTGATGCAAAATCCGGTTGTTCGGGAACAGCTCCAACGTCTTTTCCACTCGCTGCCGCAACTCATCCATCGGGAAGTTCAGCGGGTCCCATTTGTAAATGTCGTCGCTCGCTCTGCCTGCTACCCAAAAACGGTCGTCTTTCCATACGACTGCCGAATACCCGAACAGCGGCAGCTTGCTCTCCCTGTTTGTTTTCACATAACCCGGGAGCAAAAGTCGGGTAATCCCTTGCGGAACGAGCGCCCCGACCGCCGTACAGCCGTCCAGCTTAATCATTTCGCCCGTCTCCGGGTCCATTCCGATCGGTACTGTATCCGGCAGGCTGACCAGCGTCGCCCCTTCCGGCAGCGGGATCAGCTCTTCCTCGAGAATTTCTGTCAATATATCGCCGTTGCGCGCCACCGCGAACAAGCCCGGGTGGTCGTAAACATTGCCCTTTTCATCTGCGTACACTAAATACATGGGAAAATCGCCTCGCTTCTTTGCTTTGCCCATTGTAACGCATTGAAAAAGCAATGTAAATTGTGAAGGGTTACCTGCCGAGGTACGGGAGCGGGTTGACCGGCACATCGTCCTGCCTGACTTCAAAATGCAGGTGATACCCGGTGGAATCGCCTGTCTGGCCCATGTATCCGAGGACGTCGCCCGCTTCTACGCTCTGGCCGGGCGTGACCAAAATCGTGCGCATATGGGCATAAAAGGTTTGCAGGCCGTCTCCGTGGTCCAGTACGACCATCCGCCCGTATCCGGAGCGGTTGGCGCCCGCTTCGACCACCTTCCCTGCTTTCGCGGCCAAAATCGGCGTTTTGGCCTCCTGCTCGTTCCACAAATCCACGCCTTTATGCACCTTGCCCCAGCGTGTTCCGAAGCCGCTTGTAATCGTCGCTCCCTCTACAGGCCAATCCATTCGGCCGCGAATCCGCGCCACCACTTGCCTGCTTGCCGCCTGGGTAGTGTTTCGCTTTTGCTGCAGCTCTTCTGCCTGCATCGGCGGCCCTCCGGCAACAGGGATGTACACAACCTGTCCCACATACAGGTTGTCCGACAGCCATTTTAAAAGCGGGTTGCGTTCCAGCAGCAGCTCACGGCTGACTCCGTACCTTCTCGCTATGTAATCGAGCGTCTCTCCGCGCTTCACCATATGTGTCACTTCGTCTTTGGTAATAATCAGCTTCATCCCGACAGAAAGCAGATGCGGATTGCTGATTTTGTTCATCTCCACCAGCTTTTTCAGCGTAAGGCCGTAGCGTTCGGCAATTCCGGAAAGAGTGTCGCCCTGGCGCACTGCGTACACCATCGTATTGCTTTTGGCAGCAGGCGCTTGCTTTGTCAAACTCGCGTACGGATTGAACGCTTGAAACAACGCTTGCTCCACGACAGCCTTTTTCGCTTCCGTCTGGCTCTCGATGGGCACAGGAACCTGCACGTACTCCACTGACTCTCTCCTCCCTCTCTTCCAACTCTCCTTACGGTATGCAAAACAGGCAAAAAAAATGACGGCGAGTCATGAACTCACCGTCGTGCCAGCCGTTTTCCCCCGGCCTTGCTGCTTGCTTTCCAGGGTCTGCAAAAATTCTTCGTTTGTTTTCGTGTCCGCCAGCTTTTTGATAAACGAATCGACAAACTCGTTCGTTTCGTTCATGTTTTTGCGGATCATCCACAGCTTATCCAGCTCTTCTTTGGACAGCAGCAATTCTTCGCGGCGCGTTCCCGAACGGCGAATGTCGATCGCCGGGAAGATACGGCGCTCTGCCAGCTTGCGGTCCAGATGAAGCTCCATGTTGCCCGTTCCCTTGAACTCCTCGTAGATCACATCGTCCATGCGCGATCCGGTCTCGACCAGAGCCGTCGCGAGAATCGTCAGGCTACCGCCCTCTTCGATGTTGCGCGCCGAACCGAAAAAGCGCTTAGGACGGTGGAACGCCGCCGGATCAATACCGCCAGACAACGTCCGGCCGCTCGGCGGGATCACCAGGTTGTAGGCGCGAGCGAGACGGGTAATCGAATCGAGCAGGATGACGACATCCTTTTTGTGCTCAACCAGACGCTTTGCCCGCTCCAATACAAGCTCCGCCACCTTGATGTGATTCTCCGGCAACTCGTCAAACGTAGAGGCGACCACCTCGCCTTTGACAGAACGCTGCATATCCGTAACCTCTTCCGGACGCTCGTCGATGAGCAGCACAAACAGATGAATATCCGGTCGGCTTTCCGTAATACTGTTGGCGATTTCTTTCAGGAGCATGGTTTTGCCCGCTTTTGGCGGAGCGACAATCAATCCACGCTGACCCAGCCCAACAGGGGCAAGAAGGTCCATCAGGCGGGTGGAAACACGCTCGGGCGCGGTCTCCAGCACTAGCTTGGTTTGAGGATATAGCGGTGTTAAGGCGGGGAAATGAAGACGCTCTGAAGCAGTCTCCGGGTCTTCTCCGTTCACTGCTTCTACTTGCAACAGTCCAAAATAGCGCTCGTTTTCTTTTGGCGGCCTAGCCTTGCCCGACACCACATCCCCCATGCGCAGATCAAAACGGCGAATCTGCGACTGGGAGATGTAGATGTCTTCCGAGCTGGGGAGATAGTTGATCGGTCGGAGGAAGCCGTAGCCCTCCGGCAAGATTTCCAGCACCCCTTCCATAAACATCAGGCCATCCCGCTCCGCTCGTGCCCGAAGGATTGCGAAGATCAATTCCTTCTTCTTCAGTTGGGAGTAATACGGGATATGGTACTCCTTGGCCAGCTTATAGAGATCGGTCAGTTTCTTCTCTTCGAGTTCAGAAAGTAACATACATCCACCACTCTTTATTTACTCTTGGAAAGCATGATATAAAGCCAAGCTGTTCGTTTTCCTACAAACCGAGTGACGGTTTGCGTTCCAGGCGGTGGTTTCCTTCAATGAAGCGAACCGTACCCGTTTTTGCCCGCATGACGACAGAATGGGTAGTAGCGCGAGTTCCCTGGAAGCGAACCCCTTTCAGCAATTCCCCATCTGTTACGCCCGTTGCCGCAAAAATGGCATCGTCGCCCTTGACCAAATCATCCATAAACAGCACCTGGTGCGGGTTGCTGAGACCCATCTTGACACAACGCTGAATTTCTTCTTCGCTTTGCGGCAACAGCTTGCCCTGGATTTCGCCTCCGAGGCATTTCAACGCCACCGCAGCCAATACACCTTCTGGCGCTCCGCCGGAACCGAACAAAATGTCTACGCCCGTGTCCGGGAATGCCGTGTTGATCGCAGCCGCCACGTCCCCGTCGGAAATGAGACGAATGCGGGCACCTGCCTCGCGAATCTCGTGAATGATGCGAGAATGACGGTCACGATCAAGCACGATCGCCACCAGGTCGCTGATGTCTTTGCCCTGTGCCGCAGCAACGGCTTTCAGGTTGTCGCGAATCGGCGCGTTGATGTCGACCTTGCCAACCGCTTTTGGCCCTACTGCCATTTTTTCCATATACATGTCAGGAGCATGCAGCAAATTTCCGCGGTCCGCAATCGCAATGACAGAGATTGCGCCCCATGTGCCTTTTGCCAGGATATTCGTCCCTTCCAACGGGTCGACAGCCACGTCTACTGCTGGCGCTACCCCTTGGCCGAGACGCTCGCCGATATAGAGCATCGGCGCTTCATCCATTTCGCCTTCCCCGATTACGACTACGCCGTCCATTGGCACTTTTTCAAATTCCTTGCGCATGGCGGTCGTCGCCGCGTCGTCGGCCTCGTCTTTTCGTCCGAGCCCCATCCAACTGGCGGAAGCCAAAGCAGCCGCTTCGGTTACGCGTACCAGTTCAAGTGTTAAACTGCGTTCCATTCTGGAAGACTCCTCTCCTGATGATTGGTTAACGCTGCGGGCTTTCTGTGTGCTGCAAGCCTACCCGCGTCACATCGGCACCCAGCATTTGCAGCTTGCCCACCAAGTTTTCATAGCCGCGGTCGATATGTTCAAGACCTTCCAACTCTGTCGTGCCGCTCGTAGCCAGCCCTGCGATAAACAGCGCCGCTCCGGCCCGCAGGTCAGAAGCTACTACCTTGGCTCCGTTCAGCTTGCTTCCGCCTTCGATGACAGCGGAACGTCCCTCTACCTTGAGCGTCGCTCCCATGCGCCGCAGCTCATCTACATGGCGAAAACGCGAGCTGTAGATGTTGTCCGTCACGATGCTCGACCCTTTGGCAAGGGTCAACAGCGTCGTGATCGGCTGCTGCAAATCGGTCGGAAACCCAGGGTACGGACTTGTTTTCACATCAATGGGACGATAGGAATCCCGTCCGACCACCTGAATGCAGTCATCCATTTCCATCACTTGCGCGCCAATTTCGCGCAGCTTCGCCGTCAGCGACTCCAGATGCTTGGGGATCACGTTTTCGACCAGTACATTGCCGTTCGTCGCCGCTGCGGCAATCATGTACGTCCCCGCTTCAATCCGGTCCGGAATAATCGTATGCCGGCAGCCGCGCAGACGCTCCACGCCCTGGATGCGGATGACATCGGTGCCTGCGCCTTTGATGTTTGCCCCCATGTTGTTGAGCAGTGTCGCCACATCGACAATCTCCGGCTCGCGGGCAGCGTTTTCAATAATGGTCACGCCGTCTGCCTTGGAAGCAGCGAGCATGATGTTAATCGTCGCTCCGACGCTGACGAGATCGAGGTAAATTCTCGCGCCTTGCAGACGACCGTTCTTGGCCCGAATAGTCATCACGCCGTTTTTGTTCTCCACCTCGGCGCCCATCGCCTCAAAGCCTTTGATGTGCAAATCGACAGGTCGTGGCCCCAGATCGCAGCCGCCAGGCAATCCGACCTGTGCCTCTCCGAATTTGGCGAGCAAGGCTCCCCACAAATAGTAAGAGGCGCGCAGCTTTTTGATCTTGCCATTGGGCATGAGCATCAGCTTCATCAGGCGCCCATCGATTTCCATCCAGTCATCTTCAAACAGCACGTCAGCTCCCATTTCCCTCAGAAGCCCGTGGTAAATATCCACATCCTGAATACGGGGCAGATTTTCAATAACTACAGGTCCATCCGCCAGCAACGCGGCTGGAATCAGTGCGACTGCGCTGTTTTTGGCTCCGCTGATGGTTACCGTCCCCGCGAGCGGTTTTCCACCATTGATAATCAGCTTATCCATGCATCGCTCTCCTCAGGTGTAATCGGGAAAGAAGCACCTTCCCCAATGGAAAAGGTGCTTGAACTTTCGATCCTTGTCCTTATTTTTGCATGCTTGCCCAATCAGCGAGGAACTTCTCCAGGCCGCTGTCAGTCAGCGGATGGGCAATCAGTTGCTTGAACACTTTCGCCGGGATGGTCGCGTAGTGAGAACCGCGGCGGGCAGCTTCTGTCACGTGCACAGGGTGACGAACAGATGCCCCGATGATTTCGGTCTCGATGCCATGCACAGAGAAAATCTCTGCAATGTCTTCGATCAACTGCATGCCGTCTTGTCCGATATCATCCAGACGTCCCAGGAACGGAGACACGAAGCTCGCTCCTGCCCGAGCTGCGAGCAGCGCCTGGTTTGCGGAGAACACCAGCGTGACGTTTGTTCTGATTTTGCGCTTGGCAAAATACTTGGTCGCCTTCAAACCTTCGGCAGTCATCGGCAGCTTGATGACGATGTTTTTCGAGAGGGAAGCGAGCTTCTCGCCCTCTTCGATCATGCCTTTTGCATCGGTGCTGATAACTTCGGCGCTGATCGGACCGTCTACGATGTCGATGATTTCCTTCAATGTCTCGATGAAGTCGCGGCCTTCCTTGGCAACCAGCGAAGGATTCGTGGTTACTCCGGCCAGGACTCCCCATTCGTGAATCTCGCGAATTTCATCAACGTTTGCTGTATCAATCAAAAAACGCATGATTAGCCTCCTAGTTACGCGCGGTTGCTGCTACCGAACAGGCGCATTTTTCCTTTTACAACTTCCTTGATCGCGTCGCGAGCAGGGCCCAGGTATTTGCGCGGGTCGATTTCGTTAGGCTTCGCAGCTAGCACTTTGCGAACCGTTTCGGTGCATGCGACTTGGCTTTCTGTATTTACGTTAATTTTTCCGACACCCAGGCGGATCGATTCTACAATCGCTTCGTCCGGTACGCCGGAACCGCCGTGCAGAACGATTGGCGCTCCAATGTTGTTCGCTACTTTTTCGATGATGTCGTAGCGGATTTTTGGCACGCCTTTGTACATGCCGTGAGCTGTGCCCACTGCAATCGCCAGGTAGTCTACTTTTGTTTCTTCCCAGAAGCGGATCGCTTCCTCAGGGTTTGCCAGCGTAGCGTCTTCCTCGTCAACAGACAGGTCGTCCTCTACCCCGCCGATGGTACCGAGTTCACCTTCTACAGAAACGCCAACAGCGTGAGCAGCCTCAACAACCTGTTTGGTCAAGCGAAGGTTATCTTCAAACGAGTGATGGGAACCATCGAACATGACAGAAGAGAATCCTGCGCGAATGCACTTCATTACGATATCAAAGTTGCTGCCATGATCGAGGTGCAGGGCAACAGGTACTCCTGCGCGCTCCGCCGCCACTTTTGCAATGGCGACCGTGTAGTCCAGTCCCATGTATTTGAGTGCTCCCTCGGAAACACCGAAAATCACAGGCGATTTTTCTTCCATCGCAGCTTCGGTAATCGCTTGAGTAAACTCCAGATTGTTCAGGTTAAATTGTCCGACGGCGTATTTATGCAATTTGACGTCTTCGGTAAAAGCGGTCATAGGTACCAGTGGCATTTGGTAAATCCTCCTCTGCTAGCTTCAATCACGAGGCTTATTATATCACAGACAGGCGTTTGTTAACAGGTACGCTTGTCCCCACGCATCCGTTACCAAAAGGACTAGCAGGCGAGTTGCTGCTGTACGGCCATTCTCAGCTCGTCAATATCAAACGGTTTGGTAAAATGGGTCAACGCTCCCAACTGGGTCGCTTCCTTAATCATGTCCAGCTCACCGTAAGCCGTCATCATGATTACCTTGATATCCTGATTGATCTTTTTGATGTGCTTCAAAATCTCAATGCCGTCCATGCCTGGAATCTTCATGTCGAGAATGACCAGATCTGGCGACTCTTTTTCCACGATCTCCAGGGCCATTTTCCCGTTTGCGGCCTGGAAGGTTTTGTACCCTTCTTTTCCCAGTACCTCATACAACAAAATGCGAATACCATACTGGTCATCGACAACCAGCACCTTTTTATCATGTTTGTCGAACACGGTTACTCCCCCTTGACGAATCCATTTCCTTAATTTATTAGGTTTTCGCCTAAAAACAGGAAACTCCTGCACATTTTGCGTATCTGCTGCTGAAATTTTCCCGCGATGTCCATTTCGAGTATAATAGGGATACTATTTTCGCACCAAGCAAGGAGCCAAAAAACAAGATGGATGCGCTCTGGTTGATCTGCCTGTTGACGTTTATTATCCATACGACAGAGACACTTTCCTACGCCATTCGCTTCGCAGGGGTCAAGACAGGAAGAATCGCAGTCGCCATGTCGCTCGTCGGCATCACGCTGCTTCTCTCCCGCACCTCCAACCTGATTCAAGGGCCGTTTACCGGAGGACTGATGGATCAAGCGGCCCTTTTGCATACCGACCCAAGTTGGCAGCTACATATGATTATAGCGGCTTCCTCTGTCGGGACGCTGGCTGCCATCGCGCTGTTTCCCACGTTCGTCCAGATTTCCAGACGAGTGATCTCGCACCTTGAGCTGGCCGGCTCGATTCCGCAAATGCTGCGCACAGCCGTCACCGTAGACAGCCTCCGCCGCGTCCGCCACCACGTGCGAATCCCGAGCTGGCAAGTCATCTCCCGTTTTCGCTTCAAAGGCATTCCCAAGCGCCTGCTGCTGCTCAACTGCCTGGGAACGGCGATTTACACCAGCAGCGTGCTCTCCGTGCTCTACGCGACGTTGCTGGCCCCCGACTACAAAGCAACGGTGCTGATGTCGTCCGGCATGATTAACGGCTTCGCTACGATTTTCATGACGATTCTGGTAGACCCGCAGGTGGCCCTCCTGACCGAGAAAGCCATGCAGGGAAAAGCGACGCAGGAATCGATCCGGGACATGTATTTGTGGCTGATGATTTCCCGATTTTTCGGGACGCTTCTGGCTCAGCTCCTGCTCGTCCCGGCCGCCTACTGGGTTGCCTGGCTGTCTCCGCTCTTTCACTGAAAAAAGCGGCAAACGAAAGAAGACGCACCGACGGTTTCAGTCGCCGGTGCGTCTTTTTGTCTCTATTTATTTATTCAGGTTCAGGGAAGCTTTGACGAAATCGCGGAACAATGGCTGCGGACGGTTCGGACGGGAAGTGAACTCCGGATGGAACTGGGTAGCCACGTACCAAGGGTGGTCTGGCACTTCCACGATTTCCACCAGACGGCCGTCCGGGGATGTACCCGCAAAGCGCAGTCCCAGTTGAGCCAACTGCTCGCGATATTCGTTGTTGACTTCATAACGATGACGATGACGCTCATAAACGAGTGTGCTGCCGTAAGCAGCTTCGGTCAGCGTGCCAGCTTCCACTTTGGAAGGACCGATGCCAAGGCGCATGGTTCCGCCTTTGTCTTCGATTTCTTTTTGCTCTGGCAAGAGGTCGATGACCGGATAAGCGGTGTCCGGGTTGATCTCGGAGCTGTTGGCGCCGTCCATGCCTGCCACGTGACGGGCAAATTCGATAACGGCAATTTGCATACCGAGGCAGATGCCCAGGAACGGCACTTTGTTTTCGCGAGCATAGCGGGTCGCGATAATTTTGCCTTCGATACCGCGATCGCCGAAGCCGCCTGGTACCAGTATGCCGTTTACATCGCCGAGCAGTTCGGCTACGTTTTCCGGCGTCACTTCTTCTGCGTGCACCCATTTGATTTCCACTTTGGAATCATTCGCATAACCGCCATGGTACAGCGCTTCTGCTACGGACAAATAAGCATCGTGCAGCTCCACGTATTTTCCGACAATCGCGATTGTGGTCGTTTTCGACAGGTTCTTGATTTTGTTTACCAAGGACTTCCACTCGGTCATGTCTGCTTCCTGGCAAGTCAGGCCGAGGTGGCGGCAAACATAGTCGTCCAGACCTTGCGCTTGCAGTTGCAGCGGCACGTCGTAGAGAGTTTCCGCATCCACGCACTCCACAACCGCGTTTTTGTCGATGTCACAGAACAGTGCCAGCTTGTCCTTCATTTCCTGGGTCATTGGCTGTTCGGTACGAGTCACGATCACAGTTGGCTGAATGCCCAGGCTGCGCAGTTCCTTCACGCTGTGTTGGGTCGGCTTTGTTTTCATCTCGCCTGCTGCCTTGATGTAAGGAACCAGTGTCACGTGAATGTACATGACGTTTTCGCGGCCAATGTCGCTCTTGATTTGACGGATGGCTTCGAGGAACGGCAAGCTCTCGATGTCCCCTACAGTTCCGCCGATCTCGGTGATAACCACGTCTGCTCCGGTTTCACGGCCAGCGCGGAAAATGCGGTCTTTGATCTCGTTGGTGATGTGCGGGATTACTTGAACCGTTCCGCCCAAATAGTCGCCGCGACGTTCTTTGGCGATGACAGTCGAATAGATTTTTCCTGTCGTTACGTTAGAGTTGGCGCTCAGGTTGATGTCGATAAAACGCTCGTAGTGCCCCAGGTCCAGGTCGGTTTCCGCTCCATCGTCCGTGACGAACACTTCCCCGTGCTGATACGGACTCATTGTTCCTGGGTCCACGTTGATGTATGGATCACATTTCTGGATGGTTACCTTCAAGCCCCTATTTTTCAGGAGTCGGCCCAGAGAAGCCGCTGTAATTCCTTTTCCCAACGAGGATACGACCCCGCCTGTCACAAAAATATACTTCGTCATCGTTAACGTCCCCTCTTTCCCTAACCCTTTAGTAGTAGTAAAAAACGTATGAAGACGGCTCCCAAAAAAAGAAAAACAAAAGCGAGTCCTATCCCTTTTGGCAATGGGGTAGGGGCACTTTTGTTTTATAGTTTCCCTTATTTAATCCTTCTTCATGTGAAGCCCAAGGAGTATTTTATCTGTCCCTCAGGCGGAAGTCAAGGACTTATCACTTATCCTCGTCATCTTCCAGCTCTTCGTCAACTTCCTCTTCTTCGAGTTCCTCGTCAAACAGCTCGTCTTCCTCTTCTTCGAGCTCTTCTTCGTCGATTTCAGCATCAATCTCTTCGTCTTCGATATCCGCATCATCATCCACGAATTCTTCTTCGTCCTCGAAAATGACCACGTCGTCGTCTTCGTAATCCTCGACAATTTCGTCTTCGGTGTCGTAATCGTCGAAGTCGTCGTCGAGAATAACTTTTTTCTTCTTCGTTCCGCCGCCCTCTTGCGTTTCTTCCACCGTGTCAGTTGGGTACCAGCGCTTCAGTCCCCACACGTTGTCTCCAAGGCACACAAAACGGCCGTCAATATTAATCTCAGTGTATACTTGCGCGATGATAGCCATGAGTTGTTCGTTTGTCATGTTACGAACGGCAGCCAGTTCATCCATCAGCTCGCGGAAGTTGTAAGTGCGATTGGTTTCACGCAAAATTTCATACGCAATATCAACCAACGCCATCTCGCTCAGTTTCTCGGGATCAATATGAGCAAACAATTGACTCACCCAGGGCACGTCCTTTCCATTAGAAAACTATTGGCTTGAATACCGACCTCGCCCTTTGCTGGGGGACGCAGGCTTTGCTTAGGCAACTCATAAATGATGTCGATCGCCTCACTCGTATATCGTACAACATACGAAGGCTAACATACAGTATTCCTTATTTTAGACGAAAATGCAAGGCTTTCAAACACGCAAAAGACCATTTATTCTCGACACTTGCCTCTCGGCCGTTTTCCATGCGAGTCCGCTCTGTACAGCAGCACAAAAAAGAAAGCCGCTCCGCTACCGTACAGATAGCAAAGCGGCTCTCGTGTTCATTAGTTTCGGATTAGATAATCAAATGCACCCAAGGCTGCGGTTGCACCTGATCCCATCGAAATAATGATCTGCTTGTATGGACTATTCGTGCAGTCGCCTGCAGCAAATACGCCCGGAACGGAAGTAGCGCCGTGTTTGTCGACAACGATTTCGCCCATCCGATTGCGTTCGACTGTGTCTCCCAGCCAATCGGTGTTCGGCACAAGACCGATTTGGACAAACACACCTTCCAGTTCAATGTGATGAACCGTTTCCGTCTCGCGATCCTTGTAGGAAATGCCGTTGACCTTGTCGGTGCCGGTGATTTCCGTCGTTTGCGCATTGGTGATAACCGTTACGTTTGGCAAGCTGTGCAGACGATCTTGCAAGACGGAGTCGGCTTTCAGCTCTGCAGCAAACTCAAGAACCGTGACGTGCTTGACGATACCCGCGAGATCGATCGCTGCTTCAACGCCGGAATTGCCGCCGCCAATGACGGCTACGCGCTTACCGGCGAACAGCGGACCGTCGCAATGCGGGCAATACGCCACGCCTTTGTTTTTGAACTCGGCCTCGCCAGGCACACCCACATTGCGCCAACGCGCACCCGTCGAAAGGATAACGGTTTTGCTCTTGAGCACAGCACCGTTTTCCAGTTCGATCTCGATCAGGTCTTTTTTCTCCAGACGTTTGGCACGCTGCAAGTTCATGACATCGACATTGTACTCTTTGACGTGCTCTTCCAGACTCGCTGCGAGCTTCGGACCTTCGGTGTATTTGACACTGATAAAGTTTTCAATACCTAAAGTGTCCATGATCTGGCCGCCGAAGCGTTCAGCCACAATGCCGGTGCGAATGCCTTTGCGTGCGGCGTAGATGGCCGCACTTGCTCCGGACGGGCCGCCGCCGATAACGAGCACATCGTACGGCTCTTTGTTCGCAAATTCGGCTGCATCTGGAGCAGATCCGAGCTTGGCGAGAATTTCTTCGAGCGTCATCCGGCCGCTGCCAAAAGGTTCCCCGTTCAGGAAAACCGTCGGCACTGCCATGACGTTTTTGCTTTCGACTTCTTCTTTGAACGCAGCACCGTCAATCATAGTATGTGTAATACCAGGATTGAGAACACTCATCGCGTTCAGTGCTTGAACTACATCAGGACAATTGTGGCAGGTCAGGCTGACATAAGTCTCGAAGTGATATTCGCCTTTCAGACTCTTCACTTGATCGATGAGCTTCTGGTCAACCTTTGGAGGTCTGCCGCTCACTTGCAGCAAAGCCAACACCAAGGAAGTGAATTCATGTCCCAAGGGTACGCCAGCAAACGTTACTCCGGTATCTTCCCCGATACGATTGACACTAAAGCTAGGTGTACGCTCCATGGAGGCTTCTTCCAGCTTGATTTTCTGCGACATGGTTGCCAGTTCTTCCAATAAAAGCAGCATGTCACGCGATACGCTATCAGAGCCTGCGCTGTATTTCAGCAGCACTTCGCCTTCCATGAGCTGAAGATATTGCTCTAGCTGTGCTTTGATTTCTGCGTCCAGTATCATTGATCCCACTCCTTAGATCTTACCAACAAGATCAAGGCTTGGTTTCAGGGTAGCAGCACCTTCTTGCCATTTCGCCGGGCAAACTTCGCCTGGGTTGTTGCGAACGTATTGAGCTGCTTTCAGTTTGCTTACAATAGCGCTTGCATCGCGACCGATGCCGCCTGCGTTGATTTCGATTGCTTGGATAACACCATCTGGGTCGATGATGAAAGTACCGCGATCAGCCAGTCCCTCTTCTTCAATCAGTACATCGAAGTTGCGGGAGAGCGTGTGAGTTGGGTCGCCAATCATGGTGTAAGTAATTTTGCCGATTGTCTCGGAAGTATCGTGCCATGCTTTGTGAGTGAAGTGAGTATCTGTGGAAACGGAGTAAACTTCAGCTCCCATGGATTTCAATGTTTCGTATTGGTTTTGGAGGTCTTCGAGTTCAGTCGGGCAAACGAAAGTGAAGTCTGCTGGATAGAAGCAAACAATGCTCCATTGACCTTTAAAGTTTGCTTCGGTAACTTCTACAAAATTGCCTGCTTTGTAAGCTTGAGCTTTGAAAGGCAGTACTTCTTTTCCGATAAGGGACATAGTGAACATCCTCCTACATGATTGTTTTAAGAATTATTAAATGTAATAATTCTAACTTGATAACAATTATCATTCAAAACTTTCCGTTTGTCAACCTCTATTATAATAACTTTAATTTAGAATTTGTGCCTACATTAGTCTTGAATATTTAACGGAAGAATATACGCGTTTACATTGGCCCTTTTTCCGCGGCTCCCCCGTAAAAACAAACGATACAAGGACTGCCTCTGCAAAAAGAAGTGGTCCTTGTATCGTTTTGCCTTGCTCTAGCCTGTTACATATTTCTCCGGTACTGGCCGCCCACCTCGTACAAAGCGGCGCTGATCTGACCGAGCGAAGCGACCTTCACTGTCTCCATCAGCTCGGCAAAAATGTTTTCGCCTGCCATCGCCACCTCTTGCAAGCGGCGCAGCGCTTGTGGCGCTACGTGGCGGTTGCGCTCCTGGAACGCGCGCAGGTTGATGATCTGCTGTTCCTTTTCTTCCTCTGTCGCCCGCGCCAGCTCGATCTCGTAATCTTCCTCAGACGCGTTCGGATTGATAAAGGTGTTAACCCCGATGATCGGCAGCTCGCCAGTGTGCTTTTTCATTTCGTAGTACATCGACTCATCCTGGATTTTGCCGCGCTGGTACTGCGTCTCCATCGCTCCCAGCACGCCGCCGCGCGAGCTGATCCGCTCGAACTCCTGCATGACGGCTTCCTCCACCAGATCGGTCAGCTCGTCGATGATGAATGCGCCTTGCAGCGGGTTCTCGTTTTTCGCGAGCCCCATCTCCTTGTTGATAATCATCTGGATCGCCATGGCCCGGCGCACAGAGTTCTCTGTCGGGGTCGTAATCGCCTCGTCGTAGGCGTTGGTATGCAGCGAGTTGCAGTTGTCGTAAATCGCGATCAACGCTTGCAGCGTCGTCCGAATGTCGTTGAAATCCATTTCCTGCGCGTGCAAGGAACGTCCAGAGGTCTGGATGTGGTATTTCAGCTTTTGGCTGCGCTCGTTGCCGCCGTAGCGGTTTTTCATCACAGTCGCCCACACGCGGCGCGCCACCCGGCCGATGACCGTATATTCCGGATCGAGGCCATTGGAGAAAAAGAACGACAAATTCGGCGCAAAATCGTCAATGTGCATGCCTCTGCTCAAGTAATACTCCACGTACGTAAAGCCATTCGCCAACGTAAACGCCAACTGCGTGATCGGGTTAGCCCCCGCCTCCGCGATATGGTAGCCGGAAATGGACACGGAGTAGTAGTTGCGCACTTTATGGTCGATGAAATACTGCTGAATGTCGCCCATCATCCGCAGGGCAAACTCTGTCGAGAAAATACAAGTGTTCTGCCCCTGGTCTTCTTTCAAAATATCCGCCTGAACGGTTCCGCGAACAGTCGACAAAGTGTACGCCTTGATCTGCTCCGCTTCTTCCTCGGTCGGCTGGCGGCCTTCCCGCTGGACAAACTTCTCGATCTGCTGCTCAATCGCCGTGTTCATAAACATCGCCAAAATCATCGGTGCCGGGCCGTTAATCGTCATCGACACAGACGTGCTCGGCGCGCACAGGTCGAAGCCTGCGTACAGCTTTTTCATGTCGTCCAGCGTGCAGACGCTCACTCCGCTCGTCCCGATTTTCCCGTAAATATCCGGGCGGTAATCCGGGTCTTCGCCGTACAAGGTCACAGAGTCAAAAGCCGTACTGAGCCGCTTCGCTTCGTCGTTTTGCGAAAGGAAATGGAAGCGCCGGTTCGTGCGCTCAGGCGTGCCTTCGCCAGCAAACTGCCGCTTCGGATCTTCGCCCTCCCGCTTGAACGGGAACACGCCTGCCGTGTAAGGAAACTCGCCCGGCACATTTTCCTTCAGCGACCATTTCAAAATCTCGCCCCAGTCCTCGTAGTCCGGCACCGCTACTTTTGGAATGCGCGTACCCGACAGCGATTCCGTGAACAGTTTCGTGATGATTTCCTTGTCCCTGATTTTCGTGACAAACTGGTCCTTTCTGTACGCTTCCTTGAGCTTCGGCCAGTTGTCGAGAATCCGCCGGCACTCGGGATGCAGTTTCTCCTCAAACAGCCTGATCTGCTTGTCGAGCACCGCAACCAGCTCTGTCGCTGCCTCTTCCTGCGCCGCGAGCAGCGTCTCCTTTGCGCCGTGCAACTGATACAGCTTGCGGGCGATGGCAGACTGCTCCTCGGTGTACGCGCGGTATTGGCGGACCGTGTTGGCGATTTCCTGCAAGTAGTTGATTCTTTCTGTCGGAATCAACGAAGTTTTATGAATTTTTACCGGAGTCGTATCCAGATTCTCCACAGGCCAATCCACGCCTGTCTTTTCCACGATCCGATGCATCAGGGCAGCAAACAGCACATTTGTCCCCGGATCGTTAAACTGGCTGGCGATCGTTCCGTAGACGGGAATCTTCTCGTCAGGCAGATCGAATAACTGGTGGTTGCGGCGGTACTGCTTGCGCACCTCTCGCAAGGCATCCTCCGAGCCTTTTCGCTCAAATTTGTTGATCGCGATCACGTCGGCAAAATCAAGCATGTCGATTTTTTCCAGTTGGGACGGCGCGCCAAACTCGCTGGTCATGACGTACATGGAAACGTCGCACACCTCAGTCACTTGTGCATCGCCCTGGCCGATCCCGCTCGTCTCTACGATGATGAGATCAAACTGAGCCGCACGGGTAACCTGGATCGCGTCCTTCAAAGCGGCGGACAGCTCCATGCCGGACTTTCTCGTCGCCAGACTGCGCATGTAGACGCGCGGCGTATTGTTGGCATTCATACGGATGCGGTCGCCCAAAAGCGCTCCGCCCGATTTCTGCTTGGACGGATCGACAGACAAAATCGCGACAGTTTTTTCCGGATACGTGCGCATAAACCGGCGAACAAGCTCATCTGTCAGCGAGCTTTTTCCGGCCCCACCTGTGCCTGTGATCCCGAGCACCGGAATCGAGTCTCGCGCTTCCCGCACGCACTCCTTGAGCGGTTCCTTCCACTCCGGCTGATCGACGGCGTACTCCGCCACAGAGATCAGGCGGGCAATCGCCTTGTGGTTTTGCTCGCGCAAGCCAGCGACTTCGTTTTCCAACTGCTTGACTGTCGGAAAATCGCTGTTTCGAATCATGTCGTTAATCATGCCTTGCAAGCCCAAGCGTCTGCCGTCATCCGGCGAGTAAATTTTACAGACGCCGTATTCTTCCAGCTCCCGGATCTCGCGTGGAACGATGACACCGCCTCCGCCTCCGAAGACGCGGATATGCCCAGCTCCCCGTTCGCGCAAAAGATCAATCACGTATTTGAAATATTCCACATGGCCGCCCTGGTAGGAGCTGATGGCAATGCCTTGCACGTCCTCCTGAATGGCGGCGGTCACGATATCATCGACAGAGCGGTTGTGACCCAGATGGATCACTTCCACTCCCGAAGACTGCAAAATACGGCGCATGATATTGATCGAGGCGTCGTGACCGTCGTACAAGCTGGCGGCGGTCACGAAGCGAACCTTGTTTTGCGGACGATACACTTCGGTTTCCATCGTTCCACTCTCCCCCGAGATTCAATTAATTGACGTCAGTCGGAGACACTGATTTCCCGAAGCAGCAGCGTAATCTGCTTCTCGGTGTACTCCTCCAACGTATAGTGCTTGTGCAGAGCCCAGCGGCGGAACACCCACATTTCGCCCAACACCATGATATTGTCAGCCATCAGCTTGACATGCTTCTCATCGAGGCGCAGCGAGCCGTCGGCAATCCCTTTTTGCAGGATCTCGACAAAAATTTGCGCAATTTCTTCCTCACGTCCGAGAACGTAGCGCAGCGTTTCTTTTGGCAACGACTTCGACTCCTGGTAAATGAGCAGGACGCGGTCGCTCATCTGATCCATCACACGAAAGAAGCTGCGGATGGCGAGCTTTAAAATTTTCAGCCCTGTGCCGTTAAAATTGATCGCTTCGCGCAGGCGCGTCTCCATCTCGGCATGAATCGCATCGCAAACGAGATAGAGTACGTCTTCCTTGGATTCGATATATTCGTACAAGGTTCCGATACTGAACCCCGAAGCCCGGGCAATCTCCCTTGTCGTCGTCTTGTGAAAACCTTTATTGATAAAGAGATGAACGGCAGCCTCAATAATTTGCTCTCGCCGTTTTTCAATCAGTTTCGGGTCCTTTACCAAGGACGGTATGGTTTTTCTCTTTTCGGACACAACAAATCCACCTTTCCAACCGACTGAGCGTTTAGTCAGACACTTTCAGGAAAAGAAAGGAGCAAACGCTCTTCTTGCGTATCTTTTCGCACACCATTATACGCGAGGAAGAGCGCAAAGCCAAACCTTTCTTTTCCGCAGGCCCTATCAAAAAATCTTTTTGCTTTCAGCTAGTTGGATTGATCGTGGCTGCCGGTTGGCGCCTCGCTACTCTTTCAGCAGGTAGTTGCTGATGACGACACGCTGGATTTCATTCGTGCCTTCGTAAATTTGCGTGATTTTCGCATCGCGCATGAAGCGCTCCACCGGATACTCGCGGGTATAGCCGTAGCCGCCAAACACTTGCACCGCTTCGGTCGTAACTTCCATCGCGATATCGCCCGCGAATACTTTGGACATGGCCGATGCTTTTCCGTAAGGCAGTCCCTGATCTTCCAGCCACGCCGCCTGATAGGTGAGCAGGCGCGCCGCTTCAATCTTGGTCGCCATGTCAGCCAGCTTGAACTGGATCGCCTGCAACGAGGCAATCGGCTTGCCGAACTGGTTGCGCTCCTTCGCGTAGTTCAGCGCGTGCTCGAAGGCGCCCTGGGCAATTCCGACCGCTTGAGCGGCGATTCCGTTCCGTCCGCCGTCCAAGGTCATCATCGCGATTTTGAAGCCTTGGCCTTCTTCGCCCAGCCTGTTCTCTACCGGCACTCGCACATCTTCGAAATTGACAGCGAGCGTCGGCGAGGAACGGATGCCCAGCTTCTTCTCTTTTTTCCCCATCGTAAAGCCGTCCATGCCTTTTTCCACGATAAAAGCGGTGATTCCTTTGTGCTTCAGCTCTGGCTGGGTTACGGCAAAAACGATGTAGATTTCCGCTTCGCCCGCATTGGTGATGAAAATTTTGCTGCCGTTCAAAATGTAGTGATCGCCGTCGCGCACCGCTGTTGTGCGCATTCCTGCCGAATCGGAGCCGGAGCCTGGCTCAGTCAGACAGTAGGCCCCCATCTTCTTGCCCTCTGCCAACGGGCGCAGAAACTTTTGTTTCTGCTCCTCCGTTCCGAACTTGTAAATCGGCCAGCTAGCAAGCGAGACCTGCGCGGACAAGGTTACCCCGATTGACGCATCCACACGGGAGAGCTCTTCTACTGCAATGACGTAGCTCAAGTAATCCGCGCCAGCGCCTCCGTATTTTTCCGGCCAAGGGATGCCCGTCAGGCCAAGCTCAGCCATTTGCTCGAAAATGGATCGGTCGAAGCGCTCTTCCTCATCGCGCTCGGCTGCTGTCGGAGCTACCTGGTTTTCTGCGAAGTCGCGGATCATTTTGCGCATCATGTCATGTTCTTCGGTAAGCTGGAAATTCATGTTTTTCACTCCCCCATGTGCTTTGCGCCGGTCCTTGTCAGGCTACACAACTCTGACCGGACAACAGGCTCTATTAATCAGCAAGCAAATGCTTGGCGATGACGATTCGTTGAATTTCGTTCGTACCTTCGTAAATTTGCGTTACTTTGGCGTCGCGGAACAATCGCTCAACCGGGTATTCCCGGGTGTAGCCGTAGCCGCCGAACACCTGGACCGCTTCTGTTGCCAACTCCATCGCCGTGTCCGTTGCAAACCGCTTCGCCATAGAGGCTTCCATGCCGCAGGAGATTCCCTGGCTGCACAGCGACGCCGCGCGGTACACGAGCAGTCTGGCTGCCTCCGCCTTGGTCGCCATGTCCGCGAGCTTGAAGGCGATCGCTTGTTGCTTGGCAATCGGCTGGCCGAACTGCTTGCGCTCCTTGGCGTACTCTGTCGCGTAGTGAACCGCAGCCTCGGCGATGCCCAGCGCCTGTGCGGCAATCCCGATGCGTCCCGTATTCAGATTGGCCATCGCGATACAGAAGCCTTCTCCCTCCTGCCCCAGCAGGTTTGCAGCAGGCACACGCGCGTTGTCGAAAACAAGCTCGGTCGTGTAGGAGCCGTGCAGCCCCATCTTCTTTTCCTTTTTGCCGACGGTAAAACCTGGCGTATCTTTTTCCACGATGAAGGCGGAGATGCCCTTGGTGCCTTTCGTGGAATCGGTGACGGCAAACGTGATGTACGTATCCGCTTCGCCACCGTTCGTGATAAACACCTTGTTGCCGTTCAGGATGTATTCGTCGCCTTTTCGCACAGCGGTCGTCCTGATGCTGCTCGCATCCGATCCGGCATGCGGCTCGGTCAAGGCAAAAGCGCCAAGGTATTCGCCGCGGGCAAGCTTTGTCACGTATTTGCGCTTCTGCTCATCCGTTCCGAAGTACAAAATCGGATTGGTCCCTACAGAGGTGTGCACGGACAGGATCACTCCTACCGTTGCGCTCACTTTGGAAATTTCGTGAATCGCCAAAATGTAAGAGACAAAATCCGCTCCGGCACCGCCCCATTCTTCGGCGATCGGGATTCCCATCAGCCCCATTTCGCCCATCTTTTTGATGACCTGGCGGGGAAACTCATCCTTCTCTTCCATAATCGGAACAAACGGCGCAATTTCTTTTTGCGCAAAGTCGCGCACCATGCGGCGCATCATTTCCTGTTCTTCATTCAACCTGAAATCCATGTCCGTCCTACCTTTCTGCCGAATCATCAGTTAGTTGTACACGTAGAATCCTCGACCGGATTTTTTGCCTAGCCAGCCCGCTTTTACATATTTGCGCAACAACGGGCAAGGACGGTATTTGGAATCGCCGAAGCCTTCGTGCAGCACCTCCATGATGTAGAGGCACGTATCCAAACCGATGAAGTCCGCCAGTTGGAGAGGGCCCATCGGATGGTTCATGCCGAGCTTCATCACTTCGTCGATCGCTTCCGGCGTCGCCACACCCTCATATACACAGTAGATCGCTTCGTTGAGCATCGGCATCAGCACCCGGTTGGAGACAAAGCCCGGAAAATCATTGACGCTTACAGGCACTTTGCCCATTTGCTTGGACAAATCCTCTGTCAGTTGGTACACCTCATCTGCGGTTTGCAGTCCACGGATGATCTCGACCAGCTTCATCACGGGAACCGGGTTCATGAAGTGCATGCCGATCACTTTTTCCGGGCGCTTCGTCACAGCCGCAATCTCCGTAATCGGCAGAGACGAAGTATTGCTCGCCAAGATCGTATGCGGCGGACATACCTCGTCCAGCTTGGAGAAAATTCCTGTTTTCACCGCCATGTTTTCCGTCACAGCTTCGATGACAAAATCCGCTTCCGCAGCGTCCGCCAAGTCCGTCGACACGACGAGACGGGACAAGATCGCCTGCTTGTCGTCCTCGCTCAGCTTGCCTTTTTCCACGTTGCGCGACAGGTTTTTCGCAATCGTCGCCAGACCGCGCTCCACAAACGGCTGCTGCACGTCGTTCAAATAAACGCGAAAGCCTGCCTGCGCCGCTACCTGGGCAATCCCGCTGCCCATCTGTCCTGCTCCGATGACCATAATCGTTTGTACGTTCATGTAAAAGGCCTCCCTATTCCACTTTAATCAGGATAGCGTCTCCCTGTGCGGCACCGCTGCAAATCGCCGCGATCCCCAATCCGCCACCGCGTCTCTTCAATTCGTAAGCGAGGTGCATAATAATCCGCGCTCCGCTCGCGCCAATCGGGTGACCGAGCGCGATCGCTCCCCCGTTCACATTCACTTTTTCGTCGTCCCAGCCGACGATTTTGCCGCTCGTCAACGTCACGGCCGCGAACGCTTCGTTCACCTCGAACAGATCAATCTCGCCGAGCGACACCCCTGTTTTTTCAAGCAGCTTGTTGATCGCAAGACCCGGTGTTGTCGCGATGTAGGGCGCTTCGGCCCCCACCTGCGCATGCCCGAGAATCGTCGCCAGCGGCTTGATGCCCAGTTGCTTCGCTTTTTCGTCGGACATCAGCACCATCGCTGCCGCTCCGTCGTTGATTCCCGGCGCATTGCCTGCCGTAATTGTGCCGTCCTTTTTGTAGACCGGAGGCAGCTTGGCGAGTCCTTCCCTGGTGGTATCCGGGCGCGGTCCCTCGTCTTTTGTGACCAGCACCGGCTCTCCTTTTTTCTGCGGAATGGAGACGGCGACAATCTCTTCGGCAAAAAGCCCGGATTCCACTGCCTTGGCAGCCCGCTGCTGACTGCGCAGCGCCCACTCGTCCTGCGCTTCCCGCGTAATTCCGTACTCTTCGGCTACGTTGCTGCCGTGAATCGCCATCGGCACCTGGTCAAACGGACATGTGAGGCCATCGTACATCATCAGATCGCGCACGGTGGCATCGCCCATCCGCATTCCGTAGCGCGCATCCGGCAGAGCGTACGGCGCGTTGCTCATGCTCTCCATCCCGCCTGCGACGATGATTTCCCCGTCCCCTGCGCGAATAATCTGGTCGCCCATCGTGACGGCGCGCATCCCGGAGGCACATACTTTGTTGATCGTCTCGCTCGCCACATTCCAGGGCAGTCCGGCTTTGCGAGCGGCCTGGCGGGAAGGCACCTGACCCGCGCCTGCCTGTACGACCATTCCCATGATGACTTCGTCGACCTGGTCGCCGGAAATGCCGGAGCGCTCCACTGCCTCCTTGATGACGACAGCGCCGAGTTCTACCGCAGACAACGCTTTCAAAGAGCCGCCAAATTTACCAAACGGGGTACGTGCCGCCCCTACAATCACCGTTTTCATCGCATGCCCTCCATTCGGCTTTTTCGTAGCTTATTAACGAAAAATAAATTGATCGAGCGTTCGTTCATTTTATCTGCTATCTTCATTTTGCCGTCTTCTGTTCGATTAGTCAATGAATTAGGAAAAAAAGAACAGCCTGAGTTTTCCCTCGTATCAGGCTGTTTTCGCGGTGCCGATCCTCTCTGTTTTAGATCGCGTCCGCCAAAATTTCCGCTACATCGCGCGTCTTGACGTCGTCTTCCTTTTCCTTGGTCTTGATGCCGTCATTTATCATGGTCAGGCAGTACGGGCAGGCGCTGGCGATTGCGGTCGGATTGACCTCCAACGCTTGCTCTGTGCGCGCCACGTTGACCCGCGTGCCCTCATGCTCTTCCATCCACATCAGACCGCCGCCCGCTCCGCAGCACATGCTGTCGCAGCCGCTGCGCTTCATCTCGACTACTTCCACGCCAGGAATTGCTTCCAGAATGACGCGCGGCTTGTCGTAAATCTCGTTGTAGCGCCCCAAATAGCAAGAGTCGTGATACGTAATGCGCTCCTTGACTTCCTTGGTCGGCTTGAGGCGGCCTTCCTTCACCCACTGGGCGAGCAGCTCGGAGTGGTGGTACACTTCGGCAGTCAGACCGAACTCCGGATACTCGTTTTTGAACGTATTGTACGCATGCGGGTCGCAGGTCACGATTTTTTTGACTTCGTAGCCTTCGAACAGCGCGATGTTTTCCTGCGCCAACTGCTGGAACAAAAACTCGTTTCCGATGCGGCGCGCTGTGTCTCCCGAGTTCTTTTCCTCGTTGCCGAGGATGGCGAACTTGACGCCTGCTTCGTGCATGAGCTTCACGAACGCCTGGGAAATTTTTTGGCTGCGCAAGTCAAACGACCCCATCGAGCCTACCCAGAACAAATACTCGAAGTCCTCGACCTGTTTGACCGTCGGCACTTCGTATTGCCCGTTCAGACCTTCGATCCACTTCATCCGGTCTTTGCGGTTGATTCCCCACGGGTTGCCCTGGCGCTCGATATTGTTCAAGGCGCGTTGCGCTTCGGCTGGCATGCTGCCTTCCGTCATCACCAGGTAGCGGCGCATGTCGATGATTTTTTCCACGTGCTCGTTCATGACCGGGCATTGATCCTCGCAGTTGCGACAGGTCGTACAAGCCCACAGCTCCTGCTCGGTAATCACATCGCCAATCAAGTTTTTCTCGTAGACAGATGTCGCCTCTTCGGCTGTGGCCGCTACTTCGGACGCTTGCAAAGCGATCTGGTTGGCCGTCGTTTGCGAAAACGCGAAGTTCGGCATCCACGGCGTGCGGGAGGTGACAGCCGCCCCTTTTTCCGTCAAATGGTCGCGCATTTTCGTAATCAGGTCCATCGGCGAAAGCATTTTTCCGGTACCGGATGCCGGACACATATTCGTACAGCGTCCGCACTCGACACAGGCGTACAGGTCGATCAACTGCGTTTGCGTAAAGTCCTCGATCTTGCCTACGCCGAACACTTCCTGCGTCTCGTCCTCGAAGTTGATGCTGGACAGCTTGCCGGGCGGGTCGAGCTTTTTGAACCAGACGTTTACCGGAGCAAACAGCAAGTGCGCGTGCTTGGACTGCGGCACGTAGACGGCAAAGCCCAGCAAAATAATCAGATGCGCCCACCAGAATACGTAAAACAGAACCGCTCCACCTGTCGTCCCTACGCCAATCGCGGAAAACGCCATCGCGATCACGGAGGAAATCGGCGCAAAGCCGGATGCTTCATGGCCGAGCCAGATTTGCTCGAAGGCGAGGGAAAGCAGCACGGTCGCCATCAGGGAAGAGATCAGAAGCAGGACGATCCCTGACTTGAAGCCGCGCTTCAACCGCTTCAGCTTCTCGATATAGCGGCGGTAAAAGGCATATCCGACGGCGGCCAGGATGAGAAACGTAGTAATCTCCTGCATGAGCGAAAAATATTTGTGAGCGCTGCCAAACGGAAGCTCGAAGCCTTTGGACAGCCCCTTGATAACCAGCTCAATCGCGCCGAACTGGAGGATAATGAAGCCGTAAAACATCACGACGTGCATGATCCCGCTCTTTTTGTCCTTCAACAGCTTCTTGTGGAAAATGACGTTGTCCAGCATCAGGTTGATACGTGCGCCAAAGTCATCTTTCACATCTGGCTTTTTGCCCAGCTTGATGAACAAATATCTGCTGTACACAACATGTCCGGCCAGATACAGCCCGTAAGCGAGCACCAGGAAAAACGCGATCAGATTGATAAGTGCCAGCATGTTTCTACTCCCCCACTTTCACGAGTTGTCTTTACTTTCTATCTTATCAGAATCAAAAAGAAAAATGAATGACTATTCAGTCGGTAAGTTTGATTT
Organism: Brevibacillus sp. FW301-21C12A; assembly: GCF_058788915.1. Lineage (NCBI taxonomy): Bacteria > Bacillati > Bacillota > Bacilli > Caryophanales > Paenibacillaceae > Brevibacillus > Brevibacillus sp. FW301-21C12A. The sequence continues at coordinate 89,472 of NZ_JBYTBG010000005.1, read as the reverse complement.
TTTAAAAGAATGAAATAAAACCGACTGAACGTTCGCTCATACTGCTGTAATCTGATCTTATCACATAAGTGGCAAATCAACCATCCTCCAAATAAAGTTGGAAATATTCTCATTAGAAAAGTGGGCGGCGCCAGGCTGTTTAGCGCAGCCTTCGTACCGGCATTGCTGTCTCACTTCATGCGGAGTGTGGAGTTCGGAGTTCGGAAGTCTCGCTCTCGCTATGCTGCCCTTTTTTTCGGATGTACAAAAAACAAGCGGCCGCCTGTTCGTAGCAGGCAGCCGCTTTACGTTCCTTTTTGCTCTCTTTATTTGCCGGACGCTTCTTTTGTTTCTACTGCGCTTTGTTCCTTTTTCGCCTTTTGCTCCATGCGCACATCGGCCAGCGACTTGACTTTTGTCGCCTTGATGCGCTTGTTGCGCGGCAGGTCGGCCGGCTCCAGGTTGTCTGCTTCATCCTGCATGAGCGCAGCGATACCAACTGCCTTGCCTTTTGCCGCGATGCAGTATTCGCAGTTTTCCTCGTCGTGCTCATGGTACTGCTTCGGCTCCGGATACGAAGTGATTACGCCTTCGAAGTTGCGCAGCACCACTTTGTCGGACGCCTGGGAAATAATGTAGTTCGGGCTGACCGGAATTTTCCCGCCGCCGTGCGGAGCATCCACCACGAAGGTCGGTACGGCGTAGCCGGAAGTATGGCCGCGCAGGTGCTCGATGATTTCGATTCCTTTGCTGACGGGAGCGCGGAAGTGGCCGATCCCTTCAGACAGGTCGCATTGATAGATGTAGTACGGACGGACGCGAATTTTTACCAGATCCTGCACCAGCTTTTTCATCGTGTTGGGGCAGTCGTTGATTCCGGCGAGAATGACGGCCTGGTTGCCCAGAGGCACGCCCGCGTTTGCCAACATTTCGCAAGCCTGCTTCGCTTCCGGCGTAATTTCCTTAGGATGGTTGAAGTGTGTATTGAGCCATACAGGATGGTATTTTTTCAGGATGTTGCACAAGTTTTCCGTAATCCGCTGCGGGAATACAACAGGCGCACGGGTACCGATGCGGATGATCTCCACATGCGGGATCGCGCGCAGGCTGCTGATGATGTATTCCAGCACGCGGTCGTTGATTAACAGTCCGTCTCCGCCAGAGAGAAGCACGTCACGCACTTCCGGTCTGCTGCGGATGTATTCAATACAGGCGTCGAGCTGTTTCTTTGGCACGCCCATCCCGATCTGGCCGGAGAAGCGGCGGCGCGTGCAATAGCGGCAGTACATCGAGCATTGGTTCGTGACAAGGAAAAGCACGCGGTCCGGATAGCGGTGCGTCAGGCCGGGAACCGGAGAATCGGTGTCCTCGTGCAGAGGGTCTTCCATGTCGTACTTCGTGCGCACCATTTCCGAAGACAGCGGTACGGATTGCATGCGCACCGGATCTTTCGGATCGTCCACGTCCATCAGGGAAGCGTAGTACGGCGTAATATTCAAAGGAATGGTTTGCGTCGAAATGCGCACGCCCTCTTCCTCTTCCGGCGTCAGGTTGATGACCTGCTTCAAATCATCTACGGTCTTGATGGTGTGGGTCAACTGCCACATCCAGTCATTCCACTTTTCTTCCGGCACGTCCTTCCAAAGCTCAATGGAACGCCAGTCACGTCTTGTCGCTACTGTCATCTGCTTCACATCTCCTCTCGTCTGTAGTGAACCCTCATGCGTTTCACTCGACCAAGTAAAGATGCAAAGGTCGTGCCAATCAAATCTAAAGATTTAGAAAATAAGAAATAGATCGTTTTGTAAGCGTTTCGCTCGTCTAGTCCGTCTGTTTGGGCTGCCGAATTTTCGGCATTCAACAGGGCGGGATCATCCGTTTCGAAAGCTTGTATTGCAGCGTTTGCCTGGGGATTCCCAAAAGCTTCGCCGCGCGCAGTACGTTGCCATCAGTCTTTTTCAGTGCGTCCCCGATGATCCGCTCCTCCAGCTCGCGCAGAAGCTCGGGCAGTGTACAGCCTTCCTTTTCCGCGAGCAAGGAAACCGGGTCTGACGAGAGTGTGTGCAGAGGCGTTTCCGGCAGCGCACGCTCCAGCATATGAGCGGGCAGATGCTCCAGCAGCAACATGTCGCCCTCGACCATGTTCATCGCAGCCTCGACGACGTGCTCCAGCTCCCGGACGTTACCCGGCCAGTCGTAGCGCGCAAACAGTTGGGCCACCTCCTGGCTGACTCCGCGCACATTCATGGCGAACTCGCGGTTGAATTTGCTCAAAAAGTGCTCCACCAGCAGTTCCACATCTTCTCTGCGCTCGCGCAACGGCGGCAATTCAAAGGAAACGACATTGATCCGATAGTACAGGTCGGTTCGCATCAGGCCGCGCTCCACAAGCGATTGCGGAGCTTCGTTGACGGCCGCAATGACGCGGACGTCGACTTTGGTCGACTGGCTTCCGCCGATTCGCCGAATCTGCCCATCCTGCAGCACGCGCAGCAGCTTTGCCTGCAAATCGAGCGGCATGCTGTTCAACTCATCCAAAAACAACGTGCCGCCGTCTGCCAGTTCAAACAGCCCGGGGCGATCGTCCGCTCCCGTAAAGCTTCCCTTCACCGTGCCGAACAACAGGCTCTCCAGGAGAGACGCGGGAAGCGCCGCACAGTTTTGCGCGATAAACGGCTTGCCGCTGCGCGAAGACGCCTGGTGGATGGACTGGACAAACAGCTCCTTCCCCGTCCCCGTCTCGCCGTAAATCAGCACGGGCGAAGTCGTTCGCGCCGCTTTTTTCGCCCGTTCCTTCAGCCGTTTCATCTTTTCGCTCTTCGTCAAAATGTCGTCGAAGTGAAAGGCAAGCTCCTCCGCTCCCCGCTTGGCGCGCTTCGGCTTGCTGATCTTCGCCTGCAAGTCGACGAGGCGCTCCGACAGCTCTTTCAGCTTGCCGATATCTTTGGCGACCTCGACTGCGCCGACCAGCCTTTTGCCGACGCGTACCGGAAGCGTCGTGTTGACCGTCTCGACCCGCATCCCTTTCCAGTTTTTATACGTCTGTGTCTGATTGTAGATCGCGTCCCCGCTCTCGATTACGCGCAGCAGCGTGCTCGAATGCCGATCAAGCGACGGAAACACCTCCAGAAGCGGCTTTCCGAGCACTTCCTCTGGCGTAAGCCCGTCAAGCCTGGCCGCGACGTGGTTATAGAAAATCGTGATTCCATCCGCATCGACTACGTGAATCCCCTCATCAATTGCCCCCAGTATCGCCTGCAACATTTCCACCGTATCAGACAACGGCATGCTGGCCTCCACTCCTTTCAACCTTGCTGCCAAAAAACCATCACTATGCCGAAAATTCGGCAAATGCGCATCAGCCTACCGATTTCGCGCGACCTGAATCGAGAGCATCATCGTGTACAGCAAATGTCCCAAAACCCATATAAAAAACGCGGTCCACGTCATTTGCACCTTGCTCAGCAGGCTAAAAGGCAAAAAGGCGACCGCGAACGCAAGCATCCAGCACAGCAAATAGCGGATGGTTTTGCCGCGATTATCCCGCGGGTAAAAATACATGAGAAAAAAGGCGATGATGACACTGATGAAAAGGTGAATCAACAGCTCTGCAATCGACGGCAAATTTTCCATGCCCGGGACGTAGCTGACATCGATCAGCACAGGAAACGTACTGGTTTCGAACAAACCGTCCCCCAGCGCCAAAAAGGCAGCCAAACCAAGCCCGGCAATGAGGCCATTTACGAGTACGAACACGCCTGTGCCCTCCTTCCATATCCTGCCGCGAGTCCTTCTATTGTACGTGCAAAAAACCGCCCTTGCAAAGAGCGGCTTATTTTCCAAGTTCGATTTTCAGTTCGTGCTCGCCCGCGTACTGCTCGTTCATCCAGGTCTGGTAAAAAATTTCCACCTGCACCGGCGCTTCCTCCGCATAGCGGATGCGCAGCTTGCTCGTGTGCGTCTCCATCGCAAACGGGCCGTACGGGCTTTGGTAGGTACCGTACGTGCTGGCCCCTTTTTCAAAATGCTGTCTGGTCGACACGCCTCCCTGGCGCACGAGTGTAACGGCTCTGTCCGTCAGCTTGAGCGTCGTGCTGACTTCCCCCACGCCTTCCAACTGTTCTTTGTACGTCAAATACCAGGCGCTGGCTTTTTGCACGAGCTTCCCTTCGTACTGATGCGTCGATTCATCCCATTCGCCGTTGACGCGATGTCTGGCTGACAGCTTCATCTGTACTTCTTGCATGACGACTTCCACACTCCATGATTTCTACTTTCTGTCCGCAAATCATCCATTCATTTTACGATCATCCCTCGTGGGTTGCAACCGCCTGTTCTTTTGCGTCAGCCAAAAGGAAGCGCATCGTCGCCGCGACACCGATCGCCGCCAGCAAGAGCAATCCCGCGAGAACGAGGTAGCCTGCACCTGCTCCCGTGTAGTCGATCATGACGGTAAAGACGCCGATGAGCACAAGGCGCATCATCATGCCAAGCGAGTTGAAAAAGCTCATCACTCGCCCCATAAACTGCTTCGGCACGACGGTCATGTAGAGCGACTGCCGGATGAGGCGGGCAGAGGCGTTGCTCCAGCCGTAAAACGTGTAGGCAGCGATCAAAGCCCAGCCGTAGGGCAAAGCCACCATCGCCACAATCACTACGGCAAACAGCAGCGTATTTCCGACCATGGCCGCAAGCTGTCCCATTTTGCGCACAACGACCGACACCAGGATGCCGGCTGCGACCGCTCCCAGCGCATACGCCATCTCCCCGAAGGAATACACCGAGACATCCGCCTTCAACGTTTGGCTGACGTAGACAGGCTTCAGCAGATTGCTCGCCATGACGGCGATAAACGGCATCAGCGCACAAATCCCGAAGACGAGAAAGCCTTTTTTCTCCTTTATGTAGCGCCAGCTTTGGCCGAACTGGCTGACCCAGGATACGCCCTGGCTCAGCTTCGCCTCGCCCTCCAGCGTGAACGTGTATTTCATCGTAGAGAGCAGACAGAAGGCAAACAGATACGTCAGCGCGTTGAACAAAATGACGATGTGCAAGCCATAGTGGCCGAGCAAAATGCCGGAAAAAGCCCCTGCCAGTACAGACGCCGTCTGCCCCTCGATCTCCAGCAGGCTATTGATATCGTTGTAGTGCCTTGGCTCAAACGTTTCCTGGACAAGCGCAGACTGTGCCGGATAGTGAATCTGGTACATGAAGGTCGTCACCAGGTAAATCGTAATCAGCATCCACTCGTAGTACTCTCCGAAAAATCCCCAGGCAGCCAATATCCCGAGCACGCCGAAGCCGATCAGGTTTTCCACGAGCAGCATTTTTTTGCGGGAAAAACGGTCAATCAGCGTCCCGATGTACGGCCCGATGAAAAACATCAGGACCGCAGAGCTGAACATGGTAGAACCCAAAAGCTGTGCAGAGCCTGTCGTCTCCACCAAATACCAGGCAATCCCGATCATCGTCATGCCCTGACCGAAGCCGGAAAAAAGATTGGAGAAAAACAGCTTGCGAAACTGGACGTGAGCAAAAACCTCTCTCATACGAAACAACTCCCTTGAAAAAAGCTTCGGCAGCTTTTTACTCTGTATGGCAATTTTATCTATTTTTATATACTTTGTAAATAAAAATGTTGTTTAAGTGGCTGGATGATAGGACTGCCTCCAGTTACCTCTAGGCGGGACAGCATGAAAAAAGCCCCCGGCTTTTTGCGAAAACCGGAGGCTTGTCTGTTGTTCGTATTGTTATTTTACAAAGCTGAGCAGCAGCTCGCGCACGATTTTCGATGCCACGATTTGCGTCATCTCGCTGTGATCGTACACAGGAGCCACTTCCACCAGGTCGCAGCCGATGACATTGGCGCCGTTTTTCGCCATGTAGTGGATGGTGTCCAACAGCTCGCGGGAAGTAATGCCGCCTGCTTCGGTTGTGCCCGTGCCAGGTGCGTGCGCCGGGTCCAGAACATCAATGTCGATGGTCAGATAGATCGGACGGTTGCCGATCGTCGGCAGCACTTGCTTCACTGGCTCCAGCACATCGTATTTGTACAGGTGCATGTTTTCCTTCGCCCAGTCGAACTCTTCCTTCATGCCGCTGCGGATGCCGAAAGAATACACATTTTTGCCGCCGATCAGGTTGCACACCTTTTTGATTGGCGTGGAGTGGGAATACTGGTATCCTTCATAGTTGTCGCGCAGGTCAGTATGCGCGTCAAAGTGGAAGACTACCATGTCCTTGTACTTTTCATAAACGGCCTGGAATACCGGCCAAGACACGAGATGCTCGCCGCCCAGTCCGAGTGGGAACTTGCCGTCTTCCAGCACTTTTGCCACGAACGTGCGGATTGCATCCAGGCTGCCTTCGACGTTTCCAAAAGGAAGCGGAATGTCGCCTGCGTCAAAGTATTTGATGTCTTCGAGCAGCCTGTCCAAGTACGGGCTGTACTCTTCCAGACCGATCGACACTTCGCGGATACGGGCAGGGCCGAAACGGGACCCCGGACGGAAGCTGACTGTCCAGTCCATCGGCATGCCGTAAATCACTGCTTGGCTTTCTTCATAGCTGCTGTGGCTGCGGATGAAGACATTGCCGGAGTATGCTTCGTCAAAACGCATCAGGGTTGTCCTCCTCCGATTAGTCGCGGGTCAGCTCAGCCACAAAGTTTGGCAGTTTGAAAGCAGCGTGGTGAACTTCCGCATTGTAGTATTTGGTACCCAGGTCTTTGATTTTCGCCGGATCTACTTCCAACGGATCGTACTGCTTGGAAGCGATGGTGAAGCTCCACAGACCGGATGGATAAGTAGGGATGCTGCAAGTGTACAGACGAGTAACCGGGAAGATGGATTTCAGGTCTTTGAATACGCGTTTGATGAGATCGCGGTTGAACCATGGAGATTCGGTTTGCGCCACCATGATGCCGTCCGGTTTCAGCGCATCGTGAATGCCTTGGTAGAAGCCTTTTTCGAACAGACCTACCGCTGGTCCCACTGGCTCTGTCGAGTCAACCATAATCACATCGTACTCGCCTTTGTGGTCATGGATATGCTTGATCCCGTCAATTACTTGCACGTCGACCTTTGGATTGCCGGTCAGTGCGCTTGCAATTTCAGGGAAGTATTTTTTGCAGGATTCAATTACGCCACCGTCGATTTCGGCCAGAACTGCTTTTTCCACAGCCGCATGCTTCACGATTTCACGGATTGCACCGCCGTCGCCGCCACCGACAACCAGAACCTTTTTCGGGTTTGGATGCGTATTGAGAGCGATGTGAGAAATCATCTCGTGGTAAACAAACTCATCGACATCGGTGGTCATAACCATGCCATCAAGTACTAACATGCGACCAAACTGCTTCGTAGTAATGACGTCGATTTGTTGAAACTCGGATTTCTCACTGTATAGGGTATCAGTAATTTTCGTTGTTATCCCGTGATTTTCCGTTTGTTTTTCGGTGTACCACAATTCCATATTCATGGTTATGTAACCTCCTTCAATTGACCGCATGAAAATACAATATAACAAGAAAATTATAGTAGCTGCCAATCAAAAAGCAAGTTTTTTTTCTGTGCGGCCGAAAAAGCTGCTCTCCCTGCCGTTTTTCAGGCGACAGGCAAGTTTATCCAGCAAACGGCTTACCCATACTAGAAGTATCATGCGTCCTTTAGTATGTCCTCTTTTGGGCGAAAAACGTCTCGCTGTTTTTTCAAAAAAAGGAGATGGGACCGCCAGTCAGTCAGCAAAACGACCATCACCGTTTTGCTCATTCAAACGATAGAAAGGAGGAGAGGCAAAATGGAAGTCATGCGCGAGCACTCCCTGCTCCGTTATTTACGCTGGGCCAAGAAATTTGTAAAATTTTCCATACTCAGCCTATTATGCTTATCTTTTGCCATTTTGCTGTTGATTTTGTACTTGCGTTCCCAACCGCTTCCCGAGACATTCGTGAAGCAGACGACAACGATTTACGCCTCTAATGGAGAAGTGCTGGACACGATGCATCGGGGAGAAAACCGCATTTCTGTCCCGATCCAGGAAATATCGCCTGCGCTCATCAACGCGACAATCGCCATCGAAGACCGTTCGTTTCGGGAGCATTACGGCTTCGACTGGAAACGGCTGGCCATGGCCGCCTACGTCGACGTCATCAACATGGACATGCGCCAGGGAGCCAGCACGATTACCCAGCAGTTGGCGCGCAATCTGTATTTGACGTTGGACAAGACATGGGAAAGAAAGATCAAGGAAGCGCTGCTCGCTATTCAGTTGGAGCTGAATTATAGCAAAGATGAAATTTTGGAAATGTACATGAACCAAATTTATTACGGTCACTCTGCCTATGGAGTCCAGGCGGCCGCCCAAACGTATTTCGGCAAGGACGCCAAAAACTTGACCGTAGCCGAAAGCGCGATGCTGGCAGGCATTCCGAAAGGCCCTACTTACTACTCTCCTTTCGTTGATTTTGAGCGGGCAAAATCGCGGCAAAAGCTCATTCTCGAAGCGATGGAACGCGACGGGATGCTCACGGCCAAAGAAGCCGAACAAGCTTATGCGGAGCCGATCAAGCTGAAACAGCGCACTGCGGAAAATATCGCCGAGCAGGCCCCGTATTTCCGTGATTACATCGCGAATCTGGTGAAAAACAAGTACGGCATTGACGAGGAAAAATTCATCCACGGCGGCTTGAAAATCCATACGACGCTCGACCCGGTCATGCAAAAAAAGGCGGAGGAAATCATCGCTTCGACGCTGCCAAAGGACAATCCGAACCTGCAAGCCGCATTGGTTGCCATGGACCCTGCTACCGGTCATATCAAAGCAATGGTCGGGGGACGGGATTACAAAACGAGCCAGTACAATCGCGTACTCGGCAAAAGACAGCCGGGCTCTTCCTTCAAGCCGATCATGTACCTGGCAGCCCTGCAAAACGGCTACACGCCGCTGACGATGATGAAAAGCGAGCCGACCGTGTTCACCTACGACAATAACAAGCAGTACATTCCGAGCAATTTCGGCGGACGGTATGCAAACGCGATGATTAACATGCGCGAAGCCATCAAAACTTCCGACAACATTTACGCAGTGAAAACCATTGATTTTCTCAGTCCGCAAAAAGTCGTCGAGCAAGCCAAAAGCTTGGGCATTACCAGCCCGATGCAAGCCGTACCTTCTCTGGCGCTGGGAACGTCTCCCGTCTCCCCGCTGGAGCTGAATGCGGCTTATGCGGCCATCGTCAACAAGGGAGAAGCTGTTCAACCAATCGCAATCACCTCGATTGAGGACAGCGAAGGCAACATTTTGCTCGAAGAAAAGACGGAAAAAACCCGTGTAGCCGATCCAGTCGCCTCAGCGCTCTTGGTCAATATGATGCAAAGCGTATTTGAGCGCGGCGGAACCGGGTATCGAGTCGCAAACGAGTTGAATCGGCCCGTGGCCGGAAAGACAGGCTCTACCGATTATGATGCCTGGCTGAGCGGCTTCACGCCTCAACTGGTAGCGACGGTCTGGGTAGGATACGACAAAAATCAAAAAGTGGACGATGTAAAAGAAGGCTATATGTCCAAAAAAATTTGGGCCAGCTTCATGGAAAGCGCGCTAAAAGGACAACCACCCGCCCTCTTTGACATGCCGGCAGGCGTCGTGTCCGTCTACATTGATCCGGCATCCGGGAAATTGGCGACCGAGCATTGCCCGAACCCCCAGTTGTTTTATTTCGCCAGCGGAACAGAACCGCACGATTACTGCACCGATCACATTCCGGCCGACCACCAGGCGCCTACACCGCTCACTCCACCTGATTCGTCGACGTTTTGGCAGCGGATGGGCAGTTGGTGGAAGCCTGAGCAATAAGGGGGCAAAAGGAAAAGGACGCACTCGCGAGGAGTTGCGTCCTTTTTTTCATTCACGAAAACGACTGGTTGTTGTCTCCGCCGCCTACAACGCCGTCTCCATCTGCGAAGACGTGGTCGTTGACGACCGTAATCAGCCCGGCCTGATCGAGTTGCTCCAATACTTCAAACAAGCTTTCCCGTTTGCCCGCCGGGAGCTTCCGGACGAAGTTGTTGATTTCAACAGGTGACACATGCGTGCGGAAATGGACGCCGCCGTGCTTCACAAAATGGTCATGGGACTGCTCCTGCTCACGCGGATTTTCACTCATTCGTACCGCCCCTTCCGTCAGACAGTTTGGTTCGAGCCTCATTAGTGTTCCGCGTTCGCCACAAAGCATGACCTGTAAAAAAAGCCTGATGTGTATTTACTCCAATGTGTATTTGCTGAGGGGAACATGCTTGCGCCATTGGCTTGAATCACAACGGCAGCATGAACACAAACAGGGAAAGAGTGACGGCTCTTTCCCTGTTTGTTGACCCAGTGTACATGTACACAGATATAGAAATAAGTTTACCTGACTTCAATTCTGGTAACAATTGATTTCACAATTTGTTCACAGACCGTTCACGATTTCCAGCATTAGGACAAACTTCGCTTTAATTCCTCTGAAGAATTTTCAAACATGGCCGCATTGTTGTCGATCAACAATTTTTTCAGCGCCGCTTTTTCCTTTTCGCCCAGTTCTTCGAGCATGATACGGCGCTTCATGGAGTAGTCCATCCGATTCACATGGTCCGCCAAAATTTTGTATCCGCGGCGCGCTTCCCGATCAATTTCCATATAGCACGCAGTCGCACCAGCATAGTACGGGCCATTTTCGTTGCGGTCAACGGTTACCCAAACGAGCCAATAAGGCTTTCCGTTCGGCACTTCTTCTTTGTTCGTCGTCCATTTGATCCCTTTTTCAACCGAGCTTTTCGCATGCAAAGCGCCCATGTCGATGTACGCCTCGTCGCCGTCGATGATGACCGACGATACCGCATTCAAGTCGAGTACACCTTGACCAAACCCGCCATGAACATCGGTTTTGCCGCTCATGATCGTAAAGCCGCCTTTTTTGTTATCAAAAATATCCATTTACACGCCCTCCAGACACAGATTCTCCTTTCTTTATTCTACTCGGAAACCAACAGCGACGCAATTTGCCCATGTGCCCGGTTATTTCCCGTTCATTTTTCGAGCGGTTCGTTGCCCGCCGCCTGCTTTCTTCGGTATCGCTTCATGACCTTGTCGAATAGCCACATTATCAAGGTAAGAAGCAGAGCAGAATGAACCGCCATCGCGGCTTTGATAATCAGCAGCGAGCCCAGCATAGTACTGGAAGGAACGGCTATCATGTAGTACAAAAAACTGGTGAGAAACGCCGCGCCAAACGTCGGCCAGCCGCGAAACCCAAACACCGCCCACATGCAGCCTGTCACAATCAGCCCGATGATCGGTCCTCCCAATTCAATGGAATACATAAACGGGCCGAGAAATAGCCAGACAAATAAGTTGTCCATTTTTCAGGTCCTTTCTAAACTTTTACTTTTTGGCTGTCGCCTGATACTGGTGGACGATCCTGTCGTCCGCTCCCGGCGCAATGTTGTTGCTTGTTGCGGTTGCGGATTGTAGCTGTTTGCGTTATTTTACTGGGCATCATTTGTTGCTTGCGAATGGTTCTCTGTGTTCGTTGTATTAGCTTCGTTTGTTGTGTATGAGTGGTTCTCCGCTTCGTTCTATGAATGCGATTAGTCTACTGAGTGCTTTTCTTGCGACAGGCCATGCTCGTCCAGGCGGTAGCGCTTGCCGTGTTCCTCATCGTCTCGCGAATCTTCTGACGAAAAACGTTTGATGATAAACTTCGGCGAGTTTTCATCCTGTTGCGGTGGAGGCGTTTCAAACTCCAGCTCCTCTTGGTCGAGCACATGGATGACGACAATGTTGCCGTGGTACTCGATAGCGAGATCGTCCCGCACTTCCTTTTCGTCGGCAGCAAGGGTGATGATACTGCCATTTTTGTGGAACGTCAGCTCAGGAAACGTTCCGTCCTCTTTGGAAATAATGTAGTACAAATACTTGGCGCTTTTCCCCGGGACTTGATTGCGCAGCCCAGGCTGTGTTTCCTCGATTCCTTTCAGCAGTTGGGTCACTTGCTTCATGACTTCCGGAATGGTCGGCAGCTTGGCATGCTCTCCTGTCACATAATACCTTTTCTTTATGTCTTTTTGGGCGTAGTTGGCGCTGATATAGGGGACGGTTCCGTCTCCCAGTCCCTGGTCGTAATAAGGCACCCATTCGTTGTGGTACGCGTCGAAGAAGTAGCCTAAAAAAGTCGTTTGACCTGTGCCGACAATGGAATACTGCGGCACATTGATCGTCTTTTTGTCCCATTTCTCATGGAGCGATCCGCCTTGCTTGACCAGTGGAGCGTAATCCAGGCGAATTTTTTTGTCCTGCAAAAATTCTGTGTAGCTGTAAGTATCGTTACGGTTTTTTCTCAGGAAACCAGCCGTTTCAAAGTACTTTTTGGACGGCAGCAGTTCGTACACAGCCGGAGCGTATTCCGAAATGATTTTTCCTGTCTCCTCATCCATCCACGGAATCGAGAAATTGTACCCGTACTTGATCGCCTGATAAGCTCGCGGGGAACCGAGAAACGGCGTACCCATGTAGACGATGCGATTGATTTTTGGCTGATACGAAACGTTTGCAAGCAGCGTCTCTCTCGTCAGCAAGCCGCCCATGCTGTGCGCGACCAAATGAACCTGCCGTGCCCCTGACCGCTCCAGGGCGAGATCAATTTTTTTCTTCAACTCGGTCGCATTTTTCGTACTGCTGTATCGCCAGTCATACGGCATGGCGAAAATGGTGCGGTGCTTTTTGTAGCCCATCCTCTCCAGTTCCTTTACCATGCTGTAATACTGCTCCGTCATATTGCGGACAGGGTCCAGCGGAGAATAGGAAAGATACTCAATGGCGCTGAATCCTTCATCGTCACGTTCCGGGTAAATAGTGACGCCCGTTTCCCTCGGCCGCACCTCGACACTGTTCGGCCTCGTCGGCTCCAGGGAGAGCAGGCGCCGATGCTTAGGGTCATTGATTCCAAGCAGACTGTCGCCAAGGCCAAGCCATATTTCTGAGGCTTTGCCGTTTTCCTCTGCAACCAGACGGGAGCCACCTATCCCCGGGATCAAGATGACCGGAATCGTCTTCGCAGCCACGTTAAGCTTGTAGGAATTGGGCGTGAAGCCGGATCGCTTGCTGGCCATTACTTTGATGATGTAGCTTCCGGGATTGACGTTCATGATGATTTGCTCGTTGGCGTTTTTCGGTTTTTCTGATTTCGCCAGTACTTTGCCTTGTTCATCCTGCACATACAGGTCCATGTCCATCCCCGCGGGAATGTCTTTTAGATCGACCATGAAAGTCGATGTCAGCGAAAAGGAATAGCGGTAGTAATCGACGTCTGTGTTCGCATGCAGATTCCCCGTGAGCGACGCGGAAAAATCGGCGGGCAGCTCATGCGCCTCCTGTAGCGTGTTGTTAGGCTCGTACCCATCGGCTTTTGCATCCGACTGGTCAGCCAGAAAATCAGCCCGCAGACGGTAGTAGAAATCTTTATGGTGGGATTCCCGCTGCCCTTTTACTGCGATGTAATACCATTGGTCTTTTTCCAGTCCGATGCCTTCGACGGACTCGTCGCTCTCTTCTGGGCGTTCGGAACGGCCAAGCTCGTTTTGCTCTGCATCAAATACGTACAGTTGATAGTCTTGACCGTATGGAATCTCGCGCAAGGAAACATTCATCCGCCCGTGCTTCGTCCCTTTGATCTTCCAATAATCCACGTCGCCTACCGCCCCGATCTTCCCTCTGGCATCCTTTCCGTCAAACAGCCAGTCGGCTTTTCCAAACGTATCGTTAGGCTCCAGTTCAAAAATAACCTCTCTGCTGCGCAGCTCGATTTCTTCCGGCTTGCCGCTGGCTGCAAAGTCGGCGTAAAACTCTTGCGCCAACTCGTCCAGCGTCTGGTCGGCATCGTTGGAGTCAGACTCGTCTATGCCGGACTCATCCTCGTTGTGGCTGACTGCTTCAACCTCGTCTGCCTGGCTTGTCGTTTGCCCTTGCCTCTGCTCGAAAAGCGTGGTTAACGCCAGCAACTCCGCATTCACCTCTGCACGTCTGCCCCAGGACGCCTTCTTCACCGTCAGCTTTTCCGCGTAAGTCATGTCTCTACCAGCCAGATCAAGCTGCCAGCTTACCAATGGCTCGTCCTCATCCGGCTCGCGCAGGCTTATCAGTAAAGGGCTGTCTCCTGTAGGCTGTACAGCGGCGGATATACGTGAATCGTTGCGAAAGGTGCGGCTCTTGTTTTCGCCATCCTGGGCAATTTCCAGCTCGATCCGCTCAGGACTTGTTGACAATTGCGCCTGAATGCGCACCTCGCCCTTTTCCACCCAAGCCCACGCCGCTTCGACGAAAAGCTCACGCTCTCTGGCCCATCCGGTCCCGACAGCATTCGTCCAGCACATCACCAACAAAAAAAGGAAATAAGACAGGCGCTTGGCCGTTTTCATCGTAACACTCCCCCTCATCCTCCATCTACCTAAAACAGTAAAAAAAGACAGATAAGGGGTGCAAATATATTTACTGCGTCGTGTGGTTGCGGATTCCTTGCCGCTCCCAGGCATTGGCGATAATCCGGAAAGGCACCCGGTAATCTGCCTGCTCATGGCCTTGCCCGGCCGTTTTGTTCAAATAAGGAAAGCCTTTGTCAACGCCAAACCGAAACTGCACCTGATAGTAAACCGCATAGGAGCCGCCCTTTGCAAAGCCGTGCTGCTTGTCTCCCATCAACGGTGTATCTACGCCCACCTCGCGCGTCCCCAGCTTGGACGCTGAATAGGACTGTCCGCCCCAGCGCTGGTTTGAAAATGCTTGCAACGAAAGCAAAGACTGCAATGGCGTCTGCCTCCGTCCCGTCTCGGATATCCATGCTTTTGCCGAAACAATCAGCGGAAACTGGCCGCTGACCGGATGGCGGTGACGCTCCTGCAGTTCCACGCGCGCCAAAATCCGCTCGCCCGCATAAAAATCGTTGGGCGCACTGTCCTTATAACGGTCGCGCGCATGGTATTCTGACCATTCCGGCGTATGCTGAATGAAGCTTGTCGCATTCGGCTCAAACACCTCAAAGCTGCGCTCTCCCCCTTTTACCGTAATCGTGTAGCGACCCGTCATCGAGCGGACGGCAGTTTGCGCTTCGCACGTTTCCTCGTCCTCCTCGTTTGTGGAACACACATCGTAGGTCAGCGTAAAATCAATTTTGTAATCCATGGCAATGACAAAGCCGTTGATTTGCGCTTTGTATGGCTGATTTTGCAGCACTTGTCTCCACGTCGTTTGGGTGGGGACATGCGTGCCCGTGTACAAAAAGTCTCCCCCCATGGACGTACTGGCTACCTGCCATTGCTGCGGGATTCCCGGACCTGTCACTTGTAAATCCAGCAGAGCGGGCGTGTAGACAGCAAGGCTTTTGGCGTCTGTGATCCAGCCGGGGCTGGCCGTAACGGCAATGTTTTTGACGTCCTCCCCGCTGACCGCCTGCTCCAGTTGCAGCTTGTATTCCGTAATTTTTTGATTGATCTGCTGCTGCGTCTTTTGAAAGCCTTCGTTGATTTTCGCCTGATCGATCACTACGCGAATTTTGGCTGGCTCGCGTTCCCATACGCCATCTGCTTGTACCGGCAGCTTTTGTAACTGGCGATTCTCGCTGTCGTATATCTCCAGCCCGATTTCGCCGCCATCGTAATTCTCCCCTCCCCCGGGAGGCTGCGGGATATTTCCGCCGACGATCTTCACAGGCCATTGGGCGCGGTTATCTGGCCAGATCGTTTCGTTATCCGGTTTGTTCTTGGACGGATTGATATTCGCAATGAAATCCTCTGTTTTTTGCGGATACTTGGTTGGGACAGTGATTTTCCGAACCTCACCTGCCTTAAAGTTATTTACATCGAGGATTGTTTCTTTTTCGGAACTTTCCCATCTGACCGCCAGTTTTGTATCGTGCGTCAACTTACCAGCGTTTTTCACGTTGAAAGTAATCGTCGCTTCCGTTCCTGGGGCTTGCGGATCGCCTGGGTCAATGTCAAAGCTGCTCTTGACGATCAAAAGGTTCTCTCCATCGGGATCTGGACCTGGACTGCCTTCACCAATTTTCACGAAAAAGAAGCCGTGACAATTCTCGTCTTCATATGAACTTATTTCTACTTTGTAGAGTCCGTCCAAAAGTAGACCCCCATTACTTGTTGGAAAGAGAATCCAGTGGTCTTCACCTGGACTACCTGAACTGTACAAAGATTTGCCATCCCTTTTTCTTTCCCACATTCCTGTGTTCGGATCAAACCACTTTACCATGTACGAGCTGTCCTGGCTCAAAAACATCCTGAACCAGTATTCCCCTTGGAGTTCATTTGCTGCCAGCTCGATGGTTTCTCCACGTTTTATATTCTTACTCCATTTTTCGGAGTTTAATTTGGTTTCAACAGAAACAAGAATATCCGGGCATTTACGGTCCGATACAATGGTAAACGTCAATTCACCGACACATCCATTCTCGGATTCAAACGAGATGAGAATGGTATCACCAACGTCAACATCGCTTGGTAGTCTGAGATCGAACTTTTGATTGGCAGGTACTACACCATCGGTCAAAGGTATCTTTTGTCCATCCCGTTTCAAGTACCATTTTCCCGCGAGCTTCGTGGAGAAGCCCATGTTTGTCTCGTAGTGATCTCCTGCATCAGTGAAGTACCTCATATAGACAGGTTCAGTGAGTGTGCTTGGACCGTTAGGAGAGCTATCCAGCGCGTCTCCTTCGGGTGAAAAAGGATTCGGGTATTGCCCATGGACAAAAAACACGACTTTTCGAAGATCAGCTATAGAGCAGGATGCATCTTTTACAACGATTGTTATTTCGAAGTCGCATTCAGGTTTACCATTCCATTGCGATGCGGAGTAGTTTAACCTGAGTTTGTATGTTTTTCCTTTTTCAAACACGACTTCAGGAGGATATGGCAGATTTAGTTTTTCAGCGTTGTATGGACGCCACCTGTCTTTATCGTCATACTGGCCAGGCAAAGTGACGACGCTGCCATTTGGTTTCGTAACGTCCCACATGATTTCTGCCGGCCCCGTTTCACCGTACTTGTCGGTATATTTGGCTTTGAAGTACAGGGTGTCGATTGGCAATATTTCAATGGTTTGCCCATTTCGAATCGTTGAATTGTTTAGTGTTATGATGGGGCATTTATCTTCGCCATCTTTGGTTTCTACGCGAAAGTACTTTTCCCAACACTCAGTCCCGTCATCACTTTTGTAAACTACCTTTACTCGTCCAGATGAGCCTATACTGCCTACTCCGACCTTTTTATTCCCTCCGGAACCAGTAGCCATTGGTGAACCATTCATCGTGAATGTGCCGTTTTTCTTCGCAAAAACAGTGATCTCTGCATTTTTCTCTACCACGATATCCGATCCACCGCTGGAAACAGCCGTATGATTTTTTATGTCTTTGTCGCCAACTACCTGAATATCCATTTTTGTTTTCGTTGTTTCTATGGAGCAGGCTGGATTTGGATCTGGCTCTTCTGGATCAGGTTCTTCCGGGCCGGGTGTTACTTCCCCAACGGTAAATTGAGCTATATATGGAGTAGAAACGCTTATACTACTCGAACCTTGACGGCTCCGCTGGTGCAAATCGGTAATCGTCAAAGATACTTCGTACACTCCTGGCTCCGTCGGCTTATACTCGGTGTTTCTGTAGGTCCAAGTGTATCCAGGCGGATTGCTCGTTTCACTTACGGTAGGAACGGTGCCGCTTGGATCGCGGAAATCTTTGTTGGACAGGAAGCTTTTATAGCCACGGCCTGTCGTTTTATTGATTACGCTTAACGACCAAACAAAAATGCCGCGGTCATAGTAAGAATAGTCCGTAGCATTTGCACTGATCGTCACTGTTTCGTTGACGTTGTATTTTGTTTTGTCGGTCGTTACCGCGCCTGTCGGCTGCGGCGTTGTCCGGAAGTGGCCTAGTGACTTGTAACCGCCATTTCCATCTGGTATCAGGTTATCGCCTTTGGTATAACCGGCACCACCAGATGCAGCAGCCAGTTCCGCGAGATTGTAGGCTTGATAGGGTGGGATTTCATAATTTGTTTCATTGGTTACTTTTTTACTGTACACATTAGCTGATCCACCGAGAATAAAGTTGGGATTTCCTCCAAACCGCTGTATCCAGCGTGGAGCTTCATCACCATCTACGAAATACCAACCCTTATCCGCTTTTTCGTCTATATCTGCAAATCCTAAAACGGATTGCCCATCAACACTCCCATTCACTTCAACTTGTGCCAATGTTGCTCCTAGTTGCCCTGGGATCCCTTCAATAGAAACTATAGTGAATCCATTTTTTGGAGCAAGTCGCTTGTAGGAATCAATAGTTGCTAGTTTGATTCCGTGTAAGTTAGGCGCAGCTTCTGTCATTGATGGTTGTATACCCAATAGCCCTATGAAAAGACAAAAAGAAAGCATAGAAAAAATGATTCTCCTATGCCTCCACATAATATTTCTCATGTCAGCACCCTCAACTAGCGATAGAATTTTTTTGTGCGATTTTCCCGATCAAATTTGGGGAGGTTGGGATACCAATATCCACCCGCTGATGTTGAGTCCTTCGCGTTAATTACTTGAAAGGTTAATGATTTCACTGAATTGACAGGAACCGCGAATGATTCATTATTTAAAAATCCGTTTAATCCATCAGCTTTTGTGTTAAACATGGCTCTTATCAGAAAGTTTCCATCTCCTTTCGGAACTTTTCCAGTGATTTTTCCATTGACCACCTTCAAGCTTTTATGGAACTCATCGGCGTATTTTTTTCCTTGTTCAAGTTGCCATTTATCCTGCCACATGAATTGTAAGATTTCAGCAGCGTCACTTCGCAGCACAGGCAGATCCTCGCGAAATTTCGGTTGGCCTCTTGGTGCGGGCTTCATCCAGCCCCATGTTATCAAAGCACCAGTGTTTGTTAAATCGGGACTTTTTTCACCTCTATATGGCCTCCAAGTATTAAGAACAAGTAGAGCTGCTTCTTCTTTGGTGAGCGGCTTATTCGGATCAATTTTTACATTGTTCAGTATGCCTGCCTTTACAGCTCTTTCATAGCTATATTTGGCCCAGTGCCCTGCAGGTAGTTGCGGTACTGCTGCCGTTTCCTTTACGCCTCTGATGGCAACCAGGCTGGCCACAAACTGACCTTGCGTAATTTGATTATTGGGATAGAACTTACCGCCACTCAACCACAAGTAGCCTTTCTGTATGCCGAAATCAATAGCCGCTTTAGCAGCATGCGATTCATAGTCTTTATTTGTCGCAGCAGCTTGCACGGAATTTTCAAAGACGACGCCAGTAACACTCGTAAACGTGAGTACACTTGCGAACAGGCAGGACACCCATCTTCTTTTCAGCATTGAACACTCCCCCATTCCTTATTTTACCATCTTTTTCAATCCGGAAATATATGAATTGAACCGATCGCATTGCACAAGTGGCAGCCATAGTAAGCAAAAGCTCTCAATTCATTCTTCAGTTTGGAACCGCAGTTCGGACAATACTGCATGGTCAATCGCGCATGTTCCTTTCCAAGTATTCCCGGAACGCACTCTCTGGGACGTCGCCCTCCAGCTTATCGATCACTTTCCCATCTTTGAGCAAAAAAACTGTTGGAGTTGCTGTAGCCCCCATTTCTGTCGCTTTATCCAAATCTGCTTGTTTATTTACATCCAGCTTTTCTACTTGCCAGTCGGGGTAGTCAGCCATCACTTTATCGAATGTAGGTGTAAACGTCGTGCAATACCCGCAGTTTTCGCTAAAAACGTAAACGATCCTCGCCTCCCGCGCGCTGGCAACGGCCAGCCAGGCCAGCGCGACAAGCACAAAAACGCCGCAAAACAGGCTCCACCGCCACAATTGCTTGCTTCCTTTCATCATCTTCCCTCCCTAGATACTACTGAATCAGCACAAAAATGATCGCTATGCTTTTGTCAAAGAACGATGCTCGTATTATGCAGCGCCGCCCTGAGACAAAAAAAGCCGACCCGCGATGTGGTCGACTGCAAGAAAAAAACGGATTCTGTTGAAAAAAGACAAAAAAATGACGTACCACAACTGTAGTAAGTTCGTACGCCGTGCTGGTCGGTCTATGCATAATCGGCTACATCGGTTTCGTGCCGTCTCCTTGCACCAATGAGCGCAATTCCTCAATAAACGCCTGACCCTTCTGGATTTCCTCCTCGGTGTAGCGCTGCTTGCTCTTAAAAGTAAAAATTTTGCCCTTCATTTCTTCGTAGGGCAAATGGCTGAAGTACAGGATGGTGGATACCAGTTCAAGAAAGCGGGAGTTTTCCTCGTTCATTCGCAAAATGGCCCGCTCTCCCAGCCCGAAGTCGACTTCGTGAAAACGGAGGAAGTCGCGTCCCGTTTCGTTCAGAGAATAGCGGTACATGTGAATGGCGCCCTTGCTCTCCACCTGCTCGTCCAAAAGCCCCATGTTGCACAGCTCGTCCACCCTGAGCGTCAGTTCCTCCGAATACGGGCCATACATGTGAAACTCGTAGCGCTCATCGAAATCCATCTCCAGATGTTTTCCTATGTACACCATTTTCTGCAATTTTTTTCGCCCGCTCACTTCGCCGACAATTTCGATCAGACGAATGATCTTGGCGTGACGATTAAGCATCCTCCATCACTCCCAGACGTTCTCGAATCTTCCGGGAGAGCTCCCCCGGCAAAGCCATGACTTTATCCAATGGAAAGTACAATTTGTAGTCAAATCGCCGCTTTCCGCTAATGGCCTGTACAATCTCAGACTTCTGCGACAGTTCTACCAGCTCGCCGGAAGGCATCTGGAGCATAATCGGAATCCGCTCCTCTTCTTCTCCGGCACGGTAAAAATCATACGGAAGATCGGAGGTCGTGTCTACCTCCAAATAATACATCGGGTCGATGCCCGCCTGTTGGAACTGCTTTTTCAGTTCTGCCAGCAAGCGGAAATCTCTTGGATTATATTCGACGTATTTGAAGAGATTCCTGTCCAGAAAACGGGCGCATAAATCTTTCAAAATCGGGTCGTCTTCCTTGCGCCAAAGCTGCATGTAAAACAAAATGACCGACTCGTCCAACGCCAAATAATCGGCCAGCTCCACTTTTTCCTGCAAAAACGGCAGCAGCATGACCGGCTCCTGGGAAAACGCGTAGCCGTTCGCAAACAGCCACTTGGCCCGCTGAAAAATTTTGCAAAGCACGACTTCCGCGCTGCGCGTCACCGGGTGGAAATAAACTTGCCAGTACATTTGGTAGCGCGACATGATGTAGTCCTCGACCGCATGCATTCCGCTGAACTTGAAGACGATCCCGTCCTCCTGCGGCCGCATGACGCGCAAAATGCGCTCGATCTCGAAATTGCCGTAGTTGACGCCTGTGTAGTAGGCATCCCGCAGCAAGTAATCCATCCGATCCGCGTCCAACTGACTGGAGATCAGGCTGACAATCAACTTGTTGTCGTATGTTTTGTTGATGACTTCCGCCAGCTTCTTCGGGAACTCTTCATCCAAACGGCGCAAAATCCGGTTGATCTGCGTGTCTCCCAGCAAGATCGCACGCGTCCAATCCTCGTGATGGTATTTGAACACCTTTTCAAACGAATGGGAAAACGGCCCATGCCCGACATCGTGGAGCAGGGCTGCGCACAGACACAGCAACTTTTCCTCATACGTCAATTGAATCCGGCCTTCAAATGTCTCCAAAATTCTCCGCATCAGCTCGTACACGCCAAGCGAATGGTTAAAACGGCTGTGCTCTCCACCGTGAAAGGTAAAAAAGCTGGTGCCCAGTTGCTTGACCCGGCGCAGACGTTGAAATTCTGGCGAGTTGATTAAGTCCCAAATGAATTTGTCCCGCACGTGGACGTAGCGGTGAACGGGGTCTTTGAATACCTTTTCTTCATGTAGAAGCTGGGGCTGTTGCATCCTGGACACTCCCTTCCTGTTTTGCGTTCTCTCTCTATTTTCTATGAGTACAGTATCGTTGATTCTATCATAACACACGTCTGGGTGTGTTTCTTGCGGCAAGCAAACTCTTGCAAAAATTTGAAAAATGTACCTTTAGTATAGATCAATAGTCGTATAAATAGGAGGAAAAAAGGAAAAAACCTCAAAAAATCACGAAATAATACCCAGTCAAAGAGAATCACTCCACTTTATGTCCACCTGCATTTCCGGACAGCTTGTTAATGGCAATGCTCCTGCTGCCGCTGATTGTCTCCTAGGGACAATTCACCGCGTCCAGCTTCTGGAAAAAAACGTCCCTGTCGCGCTCTGGCACAACCTTTTGTGGCAGAAGCTGTTTTTTTCGTGGGCAGCCCACTCTTGCTGGTCGTCTCGCTTCCCTTGCTGTAGTTCATCGGGTGGCGCAGGGCGAAAATGGCACATGCCCAATCGGTAAGCAATGTCCTGCTGCCGCTCGTGCTCGCCTCCCCCTTCACAGCCAGCAAACAAAACGAAACAGCGGCGTCCCTGTCGCAAATTGCGCGAGAGACTGCCGCTGCTGTATTTTCCTTACATCACCTCTGCCTCCGGCCCGTACAAGTCCGGACGCTTTGCCGCTTTTTTCGCCTGCTTTTTCAGCTTGCGCTGGGTCAGCACCGTGTAGAAGGACGGCACGACTATCAACGTCAACAGCGTCGAGAACAGCAGGCCGGAAATGATCGTGACGGCGAGCGGCTTGAACAGGACGTCGCCGGAAATCGCGAGCGGCATGAGACCCGCCACCGCAGTAAACGAGGTCAGCAAAATCGGCCGCAAGCGCGCCTCGCCTGCCGAAATGACAGCCTGCTTCAGCTCTGCCCCTGCATGCCGCGCCTCTTCGATGAACTCGATGAACACAATTCCGTTGCGCACGACGATTCCCGACAGCGAGATGACTCCCATCATCGTCATGAAGCCAAGCGGGGTCTGGGTCACGAACAGTCCGATCAGACTGCCCGCTACCGCCAAGTAGACGGTGCTCATGACCAGCACCGGGATGGACAGCGAGTAAAATTGCATCGCAATCAAAATCAAGATCAGGAACACGACGAGAATGGACAGTTTGCCCATGTCGATAAAAATATCCGTCTGCTCTGACGTTTCCCCGCCGATGTCAATGCGATAGCCTTCGGGCAAAGACATGCTGTCGAGCATCGGCTGAATTTCCGTCATCACTTCTGTTGCCGTGCGGTTTTTGACATCAGCCGATACCGTTACGCTCCGCGACAAATCGCGATGCGGAATCGCCTGCGTGCTGAAAGTCGGCTTTACTTCCGCCAGTTGCGACAGCGGAATCAGCTCGCCACGGGCGTTGGCGATGCTCAGACGCTGAAACAACAGAGCAGGGTCTTCTTCGCCTTTTTGCAGGAACAGCTTCATGTCGATCAATTCGTCGCCGGTGTCGAACTCGCTGACGCTGATCCCTTCGCTGACCAGCCTGAGCGTCGTCGACAGGTCCGTGTAGTTGACCAGCTTTTGCTCCATCAGCTCTTTGTTGACGACAAATTCAAGCGTGTAGCGCTCTACGCCGAAATTATCCTGCACGTCGTAGGTGCCTGCAATCCCCGCCACCTTGTCTTTGATTTGCGCCGCAAGCGAGCGGAGCGTCTCGATGTCTTCCCCGTACACGCGGATGACAACCGGCTTGCCGACAGGTGGTCCCGCCTCCAACTGCTTAGGCAAAACAGTCGCTTCTGGGTACATTTTCTTGAACTCTTCCGTCCAAGGCTCCAGCATGTTTTCGATCTTCGTTTCCTTTTCATTAAAACGCACGACGAGCTGCCCGACGGTGATGCCGCTTCCCGCCTCTGTGTCGCCGCCAAACATTTTCGGAGCGCTGCCCCCGGCGTAGGAAGCGACCGATTCGATTCCATGCTGCTTCATGATCCAGTCGGATACACCCCGCACGACCCGATCTGTCTCCTCCAGACTGCTCCCTACTGGCACGCGAATATCTACGAGAAACTGCGGGCGGTCATCGTTCGGGAACAACTGCACGGGAGTGAGCGGAATCAAGCCGTATGCGGCCGTCCCGATCAAAACGCCAATCATCCCGGCCAACAGCGGACGCTTGAGAATTTTCGGCATCAGCTTGCCTGCGTACCAGTTCGTCAACTGCGTCAGTTGTTTGCCCAGCAGCCCCGCAGGCTTGCGGTACCCTTCCGCGCCTGCTTTGCGCCGCTCTTCATACCATTGCCGGAAAATCGGAATGATCGTCAGCGACATAATCATGGACGCCAGCATCGTCAACGAAATGATCGCCGGGACGGGGCGAATGAACTGGCCTGCGTTTCCGTTCAAAAACATCAGCGGGGCAAACGAGGCAATCGTCGCCAATGTCGCGGTCACAATCGAAATGGACACTTCCCTGGCGCCGTTGACTGCTGCCGCCAGCGGCTTTTCGCCCAGCACGGACAAGCGCCGCTCAATGTTGTCGTTCACTACCACGGCGTCATCGACCAAAATTCCCAACACGATAATGAGCGAGACAATCGAAATCATGTTCATCGTGATGCCAAGCGACGGCAAGAACAAGAGCCCCACCGCAAGCGAAATCGGGATCGCCAAGGCCACGACAAACGAAGTAATCAGGTTCAAGCCCAGCGTGCAAACGAGCAAAACCGCGATGACGGCAATAATCATTTCCCGGGTAAGATCGCTGAACAGCTCATCCACGCGCTCGTTTTGGCTGTAGATCGAATGTCTTTCCGCCCAGACTGGCAGCGATTTGTCCAGCGTCAGCATCATTTCGTCCACGCGCTTTTGCAGCGATGGCACGTCGCTTCCTGTCTCCGCATTGATGCTGACCGAGATCGAAGGCTTGCCGTTGTAATAAGAGACCGATTTGACTGTCTCCGTCGTCAGCTTCGCCTGCCCGATGTCCTTCAAATAGATCGGGAAGCCCGCTTGTGTGCGGGAGATCAATACGTTGTTCAGCTCTTCCACATTCACGTTTTCCGCCAGCTTCAATTGATAAGTGCGTTTGTCGGTCGTCAAATCGCCCAGCGGGATTTTTTCATTTTCCCGTTTGACCGCCATCATTACCTGGCTCCACGTTATGCCGTATTGGCTCAGCTTTTGCGTATCCACCTCGATGTGAACTTCCTGCTTCGGCAAGCCTTCTACCTGGACGTCCGCCACATTGGGAATCGTGCGCAGTTGCTCTTTCCACGACTTCAGCATGTCGCGCATGCTGTACAGTTGCTCCCGCGAATCTGCCGTCACCGCAAACGTCTGGACAAACGTGCGGTTCAGGTCGTCGTTGATGATCGGCTGCTTTGCATCTGCCGGAAGCTCGGCCTCTGCGTCTTTTACCTTTTTGCGCAGCTCATCCCATTTTTGCTTCGGGTCCACATCGCTTTTCGCTTCCACGATGATCGAGGAGACGCCTAGCGAAGAGGTGGAGGAAATATAGCTCAGTCCTTGCAGTTCATTGATTTTTTCCTCCAGCTTCTTCGTCACCGTCTGCTCGACCTTCTCTGGCGAAGCTCCCGGGTAAATGGTTGTCACGGTCGCCAGGTTGACGATGATGTCAGGCGACTCCTGCTTCGGTAGCTGAAAAAAGCTGAGGAAGCCGACCAGCACGACCATGACAAAAAACAGCAGTGTGATCTTGCGTTTCTTGACAATGTACGTAATCACGGCTGGTTCCCTCCTGCCGACTCAATCGGGTCGCCGTCAAACAAACGGTCGACACCTTTGACGATCAGTTGGTCCCCCTCTTTCAGCCCGCTTTTAATTTCCAGTTTGTCATTGGAAATCTGTCCGATCTCTACCTTTGTTTTTACAGCCTTGCCGCCCGCATTGAGAAACACATGGGCGTCGTCTTTTCCTCGGCTGATAACGGCCTCAACCGGAACATAGACGCCAGCCTGCCCTTTGATCGTCTTGGTCGCCTTGACGACTTGCCCGGCAAACCAGTCGTGCGCGGAGTTGGCCACCTGCACTTCCACACCGATCGTCCCTGTGCTCTGGTTGGTCGCCGGGTATATTTTGGTGACCTTGCCGTCGCGCTTCTGGCCGTACAGATCGAGCGAAATCGTCTCGCCTTCCTTCCAGACGGAAATCTCGCGGTCAGGTACTGGCAGCACGACTTTTAGCGTGTCGATATTGCCGACCTTGTACACAGGAGTCCCGGATCCGACCAGATTGCCCGCAGATGTGAGCTTGGCGATGATGGTGCCATTGATGGGAGAGCGGAGCTGTGTTTTTGCCAGGGTGCTTGCCGCCACTTGTTTTGCGATCACAGCCTGGTTGTAGGTGGCCCGGCTCAGCTCCTTGTCTTCTGCACGCGCCCCCTGGGTCACCAGCGAGTACGCCTGTTGTGCATTTTGCAAATCTTTTTGCGCAAGCGTCAGCCCGTTCTGCGCCGTCTCGAACTCGCTTTGCGAAATCGCCTTTTGCTGATAAAGCTGTTCAATCCGTTTGAAATCATCCTGCATTTTTTGCAGAGCAACCGTTGCCTTTTCGACCAGCAGCCGCGCCTGGGCGATCTCCTGCTCCCGCGCTCCGTTGTTGACCTTGCTCAGATTGGCAGCGCTCTGTTGAACCGCTGCGTCCGAGGAAGCGACCTGCAGCGAATAGTCCTGCGCGTTGAGCCGAGCCAGCACATCCCCCGCCTTGACCTTGTCGCCCTCGTTTTTCGCCATCTCCACGAGCTGGCCGCCCACTTCAAAAGAGACGACAGCCTCTTCCAGCGGCTCCAGCGTTCCAGACAGCTCTGACACCGTTTCCGCCTGTTCCTTTTTGACTGCGGCCACGACGACCTGCTTGACTTCCTTTTCCGGGGCTGCGGCAGGCTGCTGCTCACTGCATGCCGTTGTTGTCAACAATCCCATCATCATTACAGACACAAGCCATTTTCTCTTCATGACTTCCCCCGCTCCTATGTACCATCACACGATTTTGTTTTTTTACGCCCGTTTGATTCCTTCCAGCAAAATTTCTGACGCATGCTCATACAGTTGTTCCTCGTCATTGATGATCGGGGCATCAAGGCTGACGCGGTACTTGGCCATGAACGCATAAAAGAACGTCGAAATGAACATCAAAGCCGCTGTGCAAGGATCAGATTTGGGCAGGTGTCCCTGCTCCTGAAATTCGGCGAGCTTTGCGCTCAGCACGTCTACGGCGGTCATCGGCAAACTGCTGAACAGCTTGACGACCTCCGGGTAATTGTCTGCCTCGACAATGCAAATCATCAAAATTTCTTTGCGCTCCACCAGCAAGTGGTAATACGTCCTTGCATACGTAATAAGCATCTCTTTGACGTTGGCGAACTCGCCCTGCAGCCCTTGCTCCAACTGCTCCCGCACGTCGAGAACGTCTTTGAGCAGCTCTTCGAGAATTGCCACCTTCGTTTTGAAATGGCGAAAAATCGTCACCTCATTAACTCCGGCCAGTTCGGAAATTTTGCGGGTCGTCGCTCCCTTGTAGCCTTTTTGCGCCATCAACTGGCGGGCCGCAGACAAAATTTTCTCCCGCGTCTCCTGCTCCTCTCCCCTCCCTCCAGAAGCCTGATCTATATGTGGGTGATCCATAATGCACCTCCGAACCATGCAAGCAATTGCTTTCATTTTCATAAATTTCCATGCACATTATATCCCGGCGATGCATGCATGTAAATACTTGCATGCGTTCGCAAACGAAAAAATTCACTTCATCTCCCCTAACAAAAAAACAAGCTCTCCCTCAGCTTGTTTTTTGTCCGGCTGCATAGCAACCACCCGCTACTCTAGGCCGTTTGTTGCTTTGCCAGAATGAGTTTTCGCATGCTTTTTTTGCAACTGCTCTTTTCCCAGAGATGTACACCACGGCATATGGCAGCCGGATATCCAAATGCCAAGCCGAAGGTTTCAACCTGTCGGCCTCACCGCTTTACATGCTGCTTGACCTGGGAGTCGGGATCGAGACGAAACTCTTCCGAAGACTCGACCAGCTCAATCTCGCAGCCCGGTCCAATCTCGACGTTTTTGCCGCGAACGACCTTGGCGTGTGTATATTCCAAATAAATGTCATCGCCTTCAATCGTGTCTACCGAGAGGATGAAGGCGTTGTTAAAAATGTGCTTCAACAGCTTGTTGAGCGTGCTGCTGCCTCCTTTGCGGACCTCGATGTACTCTCCGCCCATTTCCTTTGCCTCGCAGCCGGCGTGCAGATAGACTTCGATCCGCCCTGCATTCAGCAGGCCGCCAACGGTAAACGCGCCTTTTGCAGAGAACACTTCTGCTTCGCAATCCCCTGTCGTCTTCAGCATGCCGCGCACCTTCACTTCTTCGCCTGTCAGGCTGCCGCGCACCTTCGTGTTGCCGTCTACTCTCATTTTGGTAAAAGACAAGTCACCATCCACATCGAGCTGGCCGTACACTTCGATCGTTTCCAGCTCGGCGTTGCCGCTGATGGACGAATTTCCCTCCACCTTTGCCGATGCTCCCCGCACATTCCCGGCGATGCCGAGATGGCCCGCGCAATGCAGCGTCTCGCACTCCACATCCCCTTTGATTTTGCCAAAGCCCTGCACATCTACTTTGTTATACGTGCCTCCCGAAGCATTCACCGAGCCGTGAATGACGAGGTCTGGCTTGTTTTCGCTCATCGCCCTCATCTCCTATGCCTACAAGATTTTTGCTTTCAACTCTTCTATGCATGCGGCCAAGTTCAGCCGAACCACCCATTTCGTCCCGCTGTCAAAATGCAGATCAGCGGAGCCTTGCACCAGCGCAAACGTGGAAATCCCCATTTTCCGCACAAAAATCAGTTCGCAAGCCTTGCCCTCAAAGCTCGGATAGTGATCGACCAGCACCTGCAACAGCCCGCCGCTCTCGTCGACGCTCATTTCCCCCGTTTTCAACAGCCGATCCAGGACGTAGACGTACAGCATCTGCTCGAACGAGTACACCTCCGGCTTGCCGTAGTACTTTGCAAACAGCTCCAGGGAATGCACAGAAACAATGTTTCGCGCAAGCAGCTCGTCGGAGGTCAGTTGCGTACTAGCCAAATTGGGGGAAAACATGTCGGCCAGCTCATCGAGAGACAAGTCGTCTTTCATGTGAACGATCTTTTCGATCCTGTTCATGATCTGTTCTCGCGGGAAAAAGGTTTCCTGTCCGGTAAAAGTCGCCCGCCGAATAAACCAGTCCTCTGGAATCAGGTTTTTGCGCTTCCAGCGGTACAGTTGGCCGTACGATATCCCCGTCAGCTCCAGCAACTCCTTTTTTGAGATCAGGTTAGGGTCCATGTAAAGCACCTCCAAAAACAATGTAACATAACACTGTTACGTTATTCAACTCCCTTTCGTTTTGCCCATTAGAAAATTTGGCTGAGCCAGGCCATTGACGCGGCCTTGAGTCTTGCTTCTCCCTTCGTCCCCAGTCTCGCCATCTTGCACGCATGCCGGATAAACATCGGCTCTATACGAAAAAAAGGACTTCTGGCAAAGTCCTTTTCTTTTCCTCACACCTATGCAAATTCAGCCTGCAGCAACCGCCTCATGTCTGCTGGCACCGGAGCTTCTACCGCCAGCTCCTTTTCGAGCAGCGGATGCACAAAGCGCAAGCTGGCGGCATGCAATGCCTGCCTGCGCAACAGCCCTCTCGCTCCGCCGTACAGCGTGTCTCCTGCGAGCGGGTGGCCGATATGGGCGAAGTGTACGCGTATTTGGTGCGTTCGCCCCGTCTCCAGCCAGACGCGGACGAGAGACATCCCTTCCGAAGTCTGTTTCACCTCGTAGTGCGTGACAGCGTGATCTCCGCCGTCTGTCACCCGCCTTTTCGTCGGATGGCGCGGGTCTTTGCCGATGGGCGCTTCAATCGTCCCCGTGCCATCTGCCAGCCGTCCGCTGACTACGGCCAAATATTCGCGGTGCAGGCCTCCTTCGCGCAGGACCCGGTCAGCCAACTGATGGCCGTAGCTGCTCTTTGCCACGAGGATGGCCCCGGAGGTGTCTTTATCGAGTCGATGCACGGGATGGATGC
Organism: Brevibacillus sp. FW301-21C12A; assembly: GCF_058788915.1. Classification (NCBI taxonomy): domain Bacteria; kingdom Bacillati; phylum Bacillota; class Bacilli; order Caryophanales; family Paenibacillaceae; genus Brevibacillus; species Brevibacillus sp. FW301-21C12A. The sequence continues at coordinate 59,504 of NZ_JBYTBG010000005.1, read as the reverse complement.
TGACGCTCTCTCCCCTTTTGGCGAACAGATCAGCCAACGAGTGCAACAATGTTTCATTATGCTCCTGCTTGACGGGATGCACCATCAAGCCTGCCGGTTTGTTTGCGACCAGCAAATGATCGTCCTCATACAAAATGTCCACCGGAACAACCTTGCTGTCCGTGGTCAACGGTTGGGCAGCAAGCTGCGGCGGCGGTTGAAGCTGCTCCTGCCGATCGGCTACGCGCACAGCGATCACATCTCCCGCCTTCACCTGCCGCTGCAAAAAAGGCGGCTTGCGGTTGAGCAAAATCCCTTTGCTTCTCGTCAGCCGCTGCATCATGCGCCCGGATACGCTCAGCTTTTGCCGGACAATTTGTTCCACGTTCATTCCGGTGTCTTCTTCCTTGACGGTGTATTCCATCCAGTCTTTGCGGCTCACGTCTGATCCCTCTGTTCCATGCTTTTTCCCTATTGTAGCAAAAGGACGCCTGACATGCCCGCCTCCCAAATTGCCCGCGCTCCCGCAAGCTGCCTGCAGGCCACAGCAATCTCGGCTGCGCCAAGCCTTTGGCGGAAACTATCGTTGCCAAAAAAACCACCATGCTCGTAGCATGATGGCTTGTTTTTCTCGTGGTTACCCTTTCAGGTTTTCCGGGTTCAGCCCTTGCAGCTCAGGCAGGACAAACAGGCCGTCCTTGCGAATCAGGACGTCGTCAAACCAGATTTCGCCGCCGCCGTACTCAGGGCGCTGGATATTCACCATGTCCCAGTGGATCTGGCTGCGGTTGCCGTTGTCCGCGTTTTCATACGCGCGGCCTGGCGTGAAGTGGAAGCTGCCCGCAATCTTCTCGTCGAACAGAATGTCGTTCATCGGATGCAAAATGTACGGGTGCACGCCGATCGCAAACTCGCCGATGTACCGCGCGCCTTCGTCCGTGTCGAAAATTTGGTTGAGCTTCTCGGTGTTGTTGGCGGTCGCTTCTACGATTTTGCCGTTTTCAAACGTCAGGCTGACATTTTCAAACCGGGTGCCCATATAGCTGGTCGCTGTGTTGAACGTAATCTTGCCGTTCACCGAATCGCGCACAGGTGCGGTGAAGATTTCGCCGTCCGGGATATTGCGCAGTCCGGAGCAGATGACGTTCGGGATGTCCTTGATCGAGAAGCGCAGGTCGGTTCCCGGCCCGACCAGACGCACTTTGTCTGTGCGGTCCATCAATTGTTTCAACGGGAGGAATGCCTCGTGCATCTTTTTGTAGTCCAGGGAGCAGACATCGAAGTAAAAGTCTTCGAACGCCTCTGTAGACATGTTGGCACTCTGGGCCATCGCCGTTGTCGGGTAGTTGAGCAGCGTCCAGCGCACATTCGATACGAGGTAATCGTTCAGCTCTTGCATCACGCTCTGGTGGGCGCGGCGACGGTCTACCGGCACATCTGACATTTCGCTGTCATTGGACGGGCCGTTGATAACGATATACGTATCGAGATCCTTGAACATCGGCTCTTCCCACTTGGCCAGATGGGTCGCCCGCTCTGCGCTTGTTCCCATCATCAGCTCCCGCTGGATTTGCATGTCCAGAACCCGCACAAACGGATAGGCTCCCTTGGCGTACGCTTGCTTGACCAGCTCTTTTGCCAGCGCGTGGCCTTCCCCGCGCACTTCAATCAACAGCGTTTCCTTTTCCTGCAACCGCACGGAATGACTGAGCAGATTTTCTGCCAGCTTGACAATTCGAGTGTCCAACATGCAATCTCCCCCGTTTTCATCATGAACTTAATAAAAAATATTTTACCGAATGTGCGGCGCTTTTTCAATCAGGCTCCGACTCTGTCCGCCTCGTCCTGACTATCATACCACCTGCGAGCGCGCAACGGGGCGGAAGCTGACAGCGCTTGGTACAATTCCAAAAAAAGCGAAAATTTCTCTTGCCTAAAATCATTTCCGTAGAGTATTCTAATCAACAAGAGTTTACCTGTTCAAATATTTTGAAAGACGGGAGTGCTGAGTTCATGGTGTTTTCTGTAGTTATCACTGCTTAGGTAGGGCCTTTTGCTGAGAGGCCCCGCCTCTTACCAACCCTATCTATCGTTTGATACTGCAGGATGCCTGAACCGCTTCCGTCTTTTTCCCGATATGACTGGTGGGTGCCGATACGCGGTGTGAGCAGTTGGCTTTTTGTACCCTTTTTTCGTGGGCACAAAGCCTTCTTTGCTCCCCGATTTTTCGGATTTTCCTGCCACCCTTGTATCGTCCGATCAAGCGCAAGCGGAAAAGAGCATTGTCTCTCCAGCCGTTTGCGCTTTTTGTTGTGGAAAAACCCGCGAAGAGCCGTGCATCGAGATGTTTGGCCCAAAAAGAGCAGCCGCCTTGTCCTCTTTCGGAAAAAAGCGCGGTCACGGCACCTGCTGATTATTTGAACGTAAAAAGAAATGGAGGAATTTGTGTCATGCAATGGCGTTCGTGGGATTTGAACTTAAAGGTGCGTCTTTTTGGCGAACTGATTACCCATACTTTTTTCTGGATGTACTTTCCGTTTATGGCGCTTTACTTCAGCGATACGTTCGGCAAGGACGTAGCCGGGCTGCTCCTGATGGTGCCGCCGCTGCTCGGCATGCTGTTCAATCTGTTCGGGGGCTATTTGGCTGACCGGGTAGGGCGGCGATTTACGATGCTGCTCTCGCTCTGTACGTCGACGGCGATGTTTGCCCTGTTTGCTTTCTCCCCATCGCCGTGGATTGACTATATCGCGTTTATCGGGATCGGGATTGGCGGGGCGCTTTACTGGCCTGCCAGCTCTGCCATGGTCGCCGACCTGACGACGGAGGAAGACCGCCGGATCGTCTTCGCCACGTTTTACACCGCGATGAACATCGGGGTCGTGGCTGGCCCTGTTCTCGGCTCGTTCTTTTTCGTCCACTACCGCTCAGAGCTGTTGCTCGTCTGTACAATCATCGAGTTTTTGTTTGCGCTCGCCCTCTTTTTCCTGATAAAAGAGACGCTGCCCGATCACATTCGCCAGGAAAAGGCCAAGGAACGTTTTTCCCTGACCCAGCAATTCAAAAGCTACGCGATTATTTTCCGCGACAAGGCTTTCGCCCTCTACATCGTCGCGGGCATCCTGATCGCTTTCGCCTTCATGCAGCTCGATATGTACATGGCTTTGTACATCAAAGAGCACGTCTTTGACCAGACGCTGCTGTCCTGGGGCGACTGGAAGCTGTCTGTGGGGGGCACGAGCGCATTCGGCTGGCTGATGGGACTAAACGGCCTGCTCGTCGTCCTGTTCACCCTGCCTGTCACGCGCTGGTTTGAAAGCTGGAACGACCGCAACAGCCTCGTGATTTCGTCTGTCCTGTACGGATTCGGCATGTTTTTCATGGCCTTTACCACAAATATTTGGCTGCTGTTCGCCTGTATGGGCGTACTGACCTTGGGCGAGCTGATCCGCACGCCGGTCGCGCAAAGCTTCATCAGCAAATACTCGCCAGAAGACGCGCGCGGGCAGTATATGGGGGCTTCTTCACTGCAGTTTTCCATCGGACGCTTCATTGCCCCGCTGACGATCGGGCTGTCCCAATGGCTCTCTCCGCTGGGAGTGTTCAGCGTGATTCTCGGGATTACCTTGCTCAGCGCCTATCTGTATATCGTCTTGTTCCGCATGATCCCGGCCAAACAGGCAGACTAGGCACAGGTCAGGGACGAGTGGCAGCCTGTACGTAATAAAAGGTGCTTGCAACGAAGGTCATGGCGGCACTTTTCTGCGCTGAAAAGCTTGTGGAAGAAGCAAATTGCCTTGTCCGGTGTCCCTGTTTTCGGCAAAAAATGCTCCAACGGCCAAGACTACTATCACCCGTGTCCGCGGCTCGTTTCGATGCGAGCGGCGATCTTGCGCGATCTGGTAGCGATCCGTGGGCAGACGCTCGGAAAAATGCCGTCTTCTCCCGTGTAGCGAACAGCGCTGCTGCTGCAAGCAAGCTTGAAGGGGCCTGACTCTGTCCGATGCTACACGAGCGAAGTCCGCCCTGACCTCTACTCCGCCCACGCACCAAAAAAGAGCCTGTCTCCCACCACACGCGGGGAAACAGACTCTTTTTTTCACGCCCTAAGGCAGCTCGGTCGCCTCAAAATATTCTTCCCGGTCAAAACGTCCGCGCATCCATTTGTACGTATCGTCGTAAATGGCGCGCATGACCGGGTCCTTGCTGTTCGCCGACTCGATCAGCGTCTTGGAGCCGTAGTAGTAAGCGTGGATGTTGTTTTTGTCCATCCCCAGCTTGTGGGCAGCTACGAGCTGGTTGTAGTAAGTCTGGTAGAACTTCGGATCGCGGTACATCCGCTCGTCCCCTTCGATCTCTACGCCCATCCCGTACTTGCTGACGACGTCCAGCACGCCTTCGATCCGGTCGAGCTGCACAGGCTTGTCGCTGTAGTAGTTAGGCTGCAGGAACGCGTAATCGAAGGACAACGACTTCCACTCGGCCACGCCCGGCGCCCCGTAGTAAGGAATCCAGTAAAAACGCAGCGCTTCGTTATGCACCATGCTGGCCATGTCGCGAATGAGGGTGCGCTCTTTCGGGGCGCTGTCCTCGATCAGCTCGTGGAACCAGTAGATGCCTTCCAGCTTCAGATAGGCGTACCCTTCCTTGTTCCAGCGCTTTTGCAGCTCCTGGAAGTACCATTCCAGCGCCGCCTTGCGGTTCAGGTAAGCCTGTTCCTCCCCGATTCCCGCAGGATTGAACGACAAGGACGGCTTGTTGTCCTCAATCTGGCCGAAGTTGGTTTGAGCAGCGTTTGGATACGGCAAGGCCAGCACGACATTTTCCTGGGTCGGCGTCGTGTACAGCGTACCGCGCAGGCGATTGTACTCCCGCATCGCCTGGTTCAACGCATCGAGCTGCTTGCCAGTACCGAACAAGTCATTCATGTAGCCGCGCCAGCCGTCTTTGGTGACAGGCATGTTCTGGTACGGCAGGAAAAGGATCGTGTCGAACATCTGGTCGCGCATGTAGCCGTCCGCAGTGCGATAGCCGACCATCGGCAGAAAATCTTCCTTCGTCCACGTTCCGCGCTCTCCATACGCTCCCGAGTAAGCGAGCAGCATGTTTTCCACGCGGCGCGTCGCTTTTTGGTCCTGCGTCGCTTTCGCCGGGCTTGGCGGCGGCAAGAGGACAGCTCCGCCTTGCCAGTCGCTCTCGTTTTTCGCCCAGACCTCCAATTGGCGGGCAAAAGCAAACACCTTCACCGGGAACGATACCCGGACGTAACGCGTTTGTACATCAGGCAGCGTGACGGCGAGCGTGCGCACGACCACCTGATTCTCGCTAGCAGGAACGTCGTGGACAGCGCGTCCGGCGTACGACCACGCTTTACCGTCGCGGGACACTTCGACTTCCATGTATTCCGGCAGCGTGATCCCGGACGTTTTTTGCTGCTTGAACGTCAACGCGACCCGCTCCAGCGGCTTTGCTTCGTTGAGCGCAACCGTCACCTTGCGGCCGAACTGACGGTTGTACCCGGTCCATTCCTCGGAAGGCGTGACCAGTCCGCCTACAGGGCCTGGATACTGCTTTTCCACCTGCTGGAAATACGAGTCCGGCGGTCCAAAAGTAGCGACCGAGGTGAAGCTGCCCGGAGCGATGTTGACCAGCTCGTCCTGCTCGGCAGGCTCGACCGCTTCTTTCTCTTCTGCTGGTTGCTGCGCATCGTCGGCAGCCGTTGCCGGGTCAGTTTCCGTTTTCTCGCTCTCTGTCGCTGGCTTGCTCTCGCCAGCTTGCGGTCTATCGGCAGGAGCAGTGACAGTCGGGGCGGTTGTGCCAGTTGAGCCAGACTCTCCCGCCACTGCGACAGGCGGTTTGCCAGCGTCCTTGATCTCCACCGGGACGGTAACGGTTTTATAGCCTACTGTTACGGTCAAGTTTCCTTTTCCCGGAGTCGGGCCTGCGACGAAGGTTCCGTCTGCCAACACCGTACCCAGCTCAGGGCGATCAAAGGCGAAGATCGGGGTAAAAGGCAGCTCGTCCCCTTTGGCGCTTTTTACCGCCAGCCGCTCGCTCGTACCTGCAAGCACGCTCAGACGCGGCGTGTCTACCGTAAAATCCACCTGCTCCGCCTGCTGGTAGCGGGCATCGAGCACGCGCTCCGCGATGACTGCCGCCTCCGCGCGGGTCACGGTTCCGCCCGGGTTGAATTTGCCAGCCGCGCCCTGCATCCAGCGCTGGTTGGTCACTTCCTCGACCGCCGCTTTGGCGTAGTCGGCGATTTCCGCTTCGTCGCTGTAGGCGACCGTACTTTGTGCCGGCGCTTTTGTGACGCCGCTCGCCTTCATCAAGCGAGACAGGATGACGGCCAGCTCCTGCCGGGTAAGCGGATCGGAGCCGCCGAGTGTCTGATTGCCTCTGCCAGTCATCACGCCAAGGTCGGCGAGTCCGTAAACAAACGGAGCATACGGGCTTTCCTTCGGCACGTCGGCAAACACAGCCTGTTCAATCTGGCTCGGCTGCAAGCCCACTACCTTTGTCAGCAGCACCGCGATATCCTGGCGCGACATGGTGTTTTGCGGATTGAAGCGGCCATCGCCCTGACCGCTGATGAGGTGCAGCCCGGCCAGCCGATTGACGGCGTTACGTGCATAGCTGTTCCCCAAATCGGTAAATTCCACAGTCTCCTGCGCTGCTTTTCCGGTCTCTGCCTTCTGCTGTGGCTCATTTGCCGCATACGATGGCGGAGCCACCTGAACCAGCAAGGCAGACAGCGCCAGACAGGCAGTAAGCATCTTGCTCCCAAATGTTCTCTTTCTCATTGCAAACTTCTCCTCCAATATGCCCCTCTGCTGCGTTTATTCGGTCGGGGAAACCATGGGCTGACGAGGCGGCTTGGGGCCGAAAAACTGATAGTAGTCCACCTTGATGTTGCCGTTGTAGAGCTTGCGCTTCTTGCTCGCCGTCCGCCCGAAATGCTCCTCAAACTGCTCGTCCGAAGTGATGATGTAAAAAGACCACGTGTCCATGGCAGCAAACGTTTTCCCCATTTCGCCGTACAGCCTGCTGACCTGCTTCCACTCGCCCAGGCGCTCCCCGTACGGCGGATTGCAAATCAGATAGCCGTACTTGCGCTTGGTCCGCACATCGCGCACGTCCATGCGCTGGAAATGAATCAGCTCGTCCACGCCCGCTTCGGCGGCATTGCGGCGCGCGACTTTGAGGATTTCGTCATCCAGGTCAGTTCCGATAATCTCCAGCTTCTGGTCGTAGCGGGCCAAATCGTGCGTCTCGGCGCGCGCCTCTCTCCAGGCTGTCTTCGGAATGACGGGCCACGCTTCGGACACAAATTCCCGGTTCATTCCCGGTGCGATGTTTTGTCCGATCAGCGCTGCCTCAATCGGAATCGTGCCGGAGCCGCAAAACGGGTCCATGAAGACGCGATCCGGTTTCCAGCGGGACAGCAAAATCATCGCCGCCGCCATCGTTTCCTTCAATGGAGCCGTACCGATCAGCTCGCGGTAGCCGCGCTTGTGCAGCCCCGGTCCCGAAGTGTCAATCGTCAGCGTCGCCACATCCTTGAGCAGCGCTACCTCGATTTTGTACAGCGGCCCTTTTTCCTCAAACCAGTCGCGCTTGTACGTTTTTTTCAGACTCTCCACCACCGCTTTTTTCACGATGGCCTGGCAGTCCGGCACGCTGAACAAGGTGGATTTGACCGATTTTCCTTCGACCGGAAACGCGGCGTCTTCCGTAATCCAATCGGCCCAAGGCAGGGCCTTTGTCTGTTCAAACAGCTCGTCAAACGTCGTCGCTTTGAATTCCCCTATCTTTAGACGCACGCGGTCGGCCGTTCGTAACCACAAATTTGAGCGAGGAATCGCAGAAATATCGGCGGAAAACGTCACTTTGCCGTTTTCCACCTGAACCGGGCCGTAGCCGAGCGCTTTTACTTCCTCCGCCACCACCGATTCCAATCCAAAAGTCGCCGTAGCGATCAATTCTACTTTTTGCATATGTAATCTCCTGTCCGTCCAAATTGCTTCGGGGCTTACCCTTATACTATATTACCCGATTTACGAATGGGGTTGGTAATCTTGTGCAAAAACAATACCAAAAGACCCGCCACCAAAAAGAGAACGGGTCTGGCATGCTGACTGCCCATACTGGGAATCCTATGAAAATACATTCACTTCCAGGAAGGGGAGAATCGCCAATGCCGGAATTGCCAGAGATGGAAACGTATCGCGGGCTGCTTCATCAGCAAATCTGCGGCGCTGCCATTACCGCTGCCACTGTCCAGCGGGAAAAGACGATTAACGTACCCCCGGCGCAGTTTGTTCAGACTGTACAGGGCAACCGCCTGACGCTCATCGAACGGCGCGCGAAGCACCTTTTGTTTCATTTGCAGAGCGGGCACGTCCTGCTGCTGCACCTCATGCTGGGCGGCTTCCTCTACTTGGGCACAGCGGAAGACAAGCTGGCGCGAACAGCCCAGGTGACGCTGTCCTTTGGCGAGCGCATCCTTTATTTTCACGGGCTGCGCCTTGGCTATTTGCACCTTTTGACCCCCGACCAGATCGACGAGAGGATGGCCTCGCTCGGCCCCGAGCCGCTGGAGCCGGGCTTTACGCTCGATCGTTTTCTTGAGCTGCTCGCAGAAAAACGCGGCGTGCTGAAAACAACCTTGGTCGACCAGCATTGGATCGCAGGCATCGGCAACTGCTACTCCGACGAAATCTGCTTTCACGCGGGAATTTTGCCGACGCGGCGCATTCCCGAGCTGACTGCCGGGGAGCGAGCGAGACTGTACCATTCCATGCAGACGGTGCTTACGGAAGCGATCCGCTTCGGCGGCTACATGGACCAGCCGCTGTATCGCGGCGACCGCTTGACGGGTGGATTCGACGAGCGCTGCCAAGTGTACGACCGGGGTAGAGAGCCTTGCCCGCGCTGCGGACAGCCGATTGAAAAAGGCGAGCTTTCGTCCCGCAAAGTATTTGCCTGCACCAACTGCCAGCATTGAAGGGGCAAATTGCCCGGTCACTGCCCGACTTGTTCTGCCGCCTTCATCTGTTTGACCATGTACACCTGCTCGGTTTCCGACGGTCCGAAGCCCGCTGCCTCAAGCGCATCGAGCAGCAGCCCTTCCGTTGCCCGCAAATTGAATGTGGCCCTGCGGCAATCCCGCTCATACGGGGCAAACACATGGGCAAGGGCGACGTTCAAAATGCCGAGGGCATCTTCATGGTCCGGCTGTGCCACGCATTGCCGCAAAACGACGGCGTTCACCTGTCCGGCTTCATTGACCATCGTTTTGTACATCGCATACCCGACTGCCTGTCCGCGACGGTCCTCCACCACCAGCGCCTGTGCGTCGCGCAAGCTCTGCCACTGGTTTTGCCAGGCCACATCCCCCGCGTAAAACGGCAGAGCCGCCACTTCCTGGGCCAGCACGCCTCTGATCCGGTAGTCAGACTGGGTCGGCGCGTGAAAAGCGTGCTCTGGCAGCGGACCGCTTCGTTGCCAGAACAAGAGGCGGTCTACCACTTCGTAGCCTTTTTGCTCGTACAAGGCAATCGCTTTGCTGTTTTGGCTCATCGCTTCCAGAGTGGCAACCTCCACGCCCGCTTCTTGGTACAGCGCAAGCGTAGCGTCAATCAATTGACGGCCCACTCCTTGCCTGCGGTATTCGGTGGCGACACCTGTCCCCCCGTTCCACGCGACTTTTTGGCCGCCAATCGTCCGCAGTCCGCTTGCGACAAGTCCAATCGGCTCGGTTCCGTCAAAAGCGACGACAGACAACGACAGTGCATAGCCCTCGCTGCCCAGGCGCTGCACCAGCATTTCCTCCGTCATGACGATCGGAATAAAATAGCCTTCAAATCCTCTGTTCCACGCTTTCGTCACTTCAGCAAACGTACAGTCACTCATCCGCTTGATGGTAATCATCCCATCACCTTCCATTCTTTTCGATAAAATTATTTTAATTGAAGAGGTCGAAAAATTCAATCTTTTCTGTTCGGCCATTTGCTTTCTTTGTCACGCCTGCTTTTCGCGTGGTAAGATAGAAAAAATCACGTACCCGGGAGGTTCCTATGCGCAAACAGCTCACCGTAGGCTCTCTTATCGCCGGACGCTCTCCCGTGCAGACGCCAGCCCCTGCTCCTGTGTCCGGTAACATGCCGGAGACAACCGGGCGAGCTGGCAGCTTTTCCAGACTTCAGACCAAGCCCCAGACTACCATCAAGCGCAAACAGGTGACGGTCAAGCAGCACGACCAAACGATTTCGGTTGAACAGGCCCCCTGTCAGACGCTGCTGCAAGCCGCACTGGCACAGGGGCAGCCGCTTTCCTACAAATGCCGGCAGGGCTATTGCGGGAAGTGCCGTGTCCTGGTCGTATCAGGCACCTCTCTGCTCGATGCCCCGACCAAGCAGGAATCGGAAAAGCTGGACCAAAAGCTTGCCTCCGGCTATCGCCTCGCTTGTCAAAGCACTTTTCGCTCTACGATATTGGATTAAAAGGTGGCAGCAGCATGAAACCAACACGCATCCTACTTTTCGCAGGAGGGAAGTTGGGTGACTGGGCCATCCGCCACATTCGCGCAGACGACTGGCTCGTCGGCGTCGACCGGGGCGCAATGTTCCTCGTTCGCCACGGCTTCGCGCCACGCCTGTCAATTGGCGATTTCGACTCTGTCACAGCCGAAGAAATGGCGGAAATCGAGCGCCACAGCCTGCACGTCTCTTCATGCGACCCCGTGATGAAGGATTTGACCGATACCGAAATGGCGCTCGCCTGGGCGATTCAGCAAAAGCCCGCGGAAATTGTGCTGCTCGGTGTGCTTGGCTCGCGCTTCGATCATACGCTCGCCAACGTCCAACTGCTGCACAAAGCATTGCAGGCGAAAGCTTCCTGCCGCATTGTCGATGAGCGAAATGAAATTCGCCTGGTCGACAGCCATTGCCGCATCGAGCAGGACCATTTTGCCCACGTCTCCCTGCTGCCTTTGACGGCGGAAGTCAGCGGCATTACTTTGCGCGGCTTCATGTATCCGCTGGAAAACGCCACGCTGCGCATCGGCGACACGCTCGGCATCAGCAACGTGCTCACGGAACAGACAGGAACGATTGACGTCGCTACAGGCCAACTGCTCGTCATCAAAAGCAAGGATTGAGCCGCACAGGAAAAAAAGGATCTGCGCCGTTACAACCAAACGGTGCAGATCCTTTTTTGCGACTATTCTTCTTCGACGTGCAGCGGCAGTTGCCAATCGATCTCTTCCATTCCTTGCGAGCGCAAAAACGCATTCGCTCGGGAAAACGGGCGGCTGCCGAAAAAGCCGCGATTGGCCGAGAACGGGCTTGGATGAGGCGAAGCGATGATGCAATGTCTCGTTTTATCAATAAAAGCGGCCTTCTCCTGCGCATGCCTTCCCCACAGGATGAACACAAGCGGCTTCTCGCGCTCGTTCAACAGATGGATAATCTGATCGGTAAACTGCTCCCAGCCGATGCCCTTGTGCGAATTAGGATTGCCTGCCCGCACGGTAAGCACGGCATTCAGCATCATGACGCCCTGCTTTGCCCAGTGGCTCAAGTAACCGTGCTCGGGAATGGTGCAATTCAGATCGCTTTGCAGCTCCTTGTAAATGTTGACGAGCGACGGCGGCGGCTTGATGCCCGGCCTGACGGAAAAGCTCAGACCATGTGCCTGTCCCGGACCGTGGTACGGGTCCTGTCCCAAAATGACTACTTTGGCCTGCTCGTAGCTCGTCAGGTGGAGCGCGGTAAAAATATGATACATGTCCGGGTAAATCGTTCGCGTCTGGTACTCTTCCTTCAAAATCTGGCGGAGCTTCAAATAGTACGGCTTCTCAAATTCCCCCGCCAATATCGGCGCCCAGTCGTTTTGCAATATTGCCATTTTCCTCACCTTGTCCGCTATTCTTTCTATTACCTTACCACAGACTGGCGAATCTCTGAACCATCGTTTCGTCCTGCCCCCACCCGGGACCTGGCTCTGCCAGTCCTATCTTTCCCCCCGTTCTTAGTCTATGTTTCCTATTACCCTCGTTTGATAGCTTTTCTCCCATGATCTTTGACATAATGTTTTCTGGGAAGATTTAGACAAAGGGAGAGGTTTTTCGACATGAAATGGGACTTGAAATCATTTTTTGGGGGAATTATTGTCGGTTCAGCACTCTTTTCGGGAATCGCCATTGCGGCTCCGAACTATCCGGATGTGGCAGGAGACACAAAAACGCCGTTTACCTACTACTTTGAAGGCGTGCCAAAGTCGCCAAACAGCGATGTCCAGGGCATCATGTACAAAAACTCCGTGTACGTGCCAATCCGCTTCGTAGCAGAAAACCTGAACAAGCCAGTCATTTACGATGCCAAAACCAAGTCGATTTTCATCGGCAAGCTGCCGGTTGCGAAAATGTATTCGAAAATGGAAGCAGTCGAGCTGGTCAAAAAGAAATACGCCGCCAGCCTCACTCCTACACACGTAGTCGAATATGACCACGATGACGAAAAAGGACACTACGTCATTCAGGTGTACCAAACGGTCGTGAACAACTTCCAGTCCGGAGACAGCTACACCAGCACATACGGCTGGTTCGTGGTCAACCCGAACACAGGAGAAGTGAAGTCTTTGCTGTAAGCAGCACTTATTCCTATATACCCAAGAGGACAGCGGCATTTAGGGGAGCCGCTGTCCTCTTTTACTTCCAGTAACTGGACAACTTCCGATTGACTTCGAGAATCCATCTCCCTACGATGAGAAAAGACAACATTCAATAGGGGAAGGGTGTTTTTGCTCATGATGGTCGAAATCAAGACGATCGTTGTTCAGGAAGGGTACGCCGATGCAATCGTAAAAGGCTTCGGAGAGCCAGGCGTGGTGGAAGAAGCTCCGGGCTTTGTAGATTTGAGCATTTTCGTGCAAAAGCCGCGCAAAGGCGAAGAAGAAGTGGTCGTCATGATCCGCTGGGAATCGAAAGAAGCGTGGAAGCAGTGGGAGCTGAGCGAGCCTCATCTCGAAGGCCACCGCAAAGCGCGGGAACAAAAACGGCCAGAGTACATCATCAGCTCCAAAAGCGGTCATTATGAGCTGAAAGCAAGCAAACACCCTCGCCAACCGCAAGTCTAGCTTTTGCCTGATCGCACAAAACCAGCCCTGTTTCGCGGCGCAGTTCAAGCCCGTTCGAAACAGCGGCTGGTTTTTTACAATTCAAGGCCGTACTTTTCCATTTTCCGATACAACGTAGAGAGGCTGATTTGCAGCTCGCTGGCGATTGCCGCCTTGTCCTTGCTATGCCTTTCGTCCGCCAGATGCTTTTGCAAAATGGCGCGCTCGTAATCAGCCAGCAACTGCTCCAGCCCCGCTCCCGCCTTTTCAGCGTCCACCGTCTCCTCGCCTGTGAGCAAGTACTCCGGCAACTCCGCATCGCCAATCGTCGGCCCCTCTGCCATGTTGACCATGTATTCCACGGCATTTTCCAACTGGCGGATGTTTCCCGGCCAATCGTACGCGACAAGCCGCCTGGCAAGTCCGGCGTCCAGTTCCAGCCTGCCTTTTTGCAAAATCGTCCCGTACCGATACAAAAAATGCTGCAAGTAAAGCGGGATGTCCTCGCGCCGTTCGCGCAGCGGCTTCAGGCGAAGCGGAATGACGTTCAGCCGGTAGTACAAATCTTCGCGGAACGTCCCCTCTCTGACCATGCTCTCCAAATCTTTGTGCGTAGCCGCAATGACCCGGACGTCCACCTCCAGCGTCTTGACGCCGCCGACCCGGTCGACCGTTTTTTCCTGGAGGACGCGCAGCAGCTTCGGCTGCAACGACAACGGGATATCGCCTACTTCATCGAGAAAAATCGTGCCTTTGTGCGCCAACTCGAATTTGCCCGGCTTGCCTTCGCGCCGCGAGCCTGTGAACGCCCCGCCTTCGTAGCCGAACAGCTCGCTTTCCAGCAACGTCTCGGGAATCGCCGCGCAGTTGATGGCGACAAACGGCTGTCTGGCTCGCTGGCTCTCGCTGTGGATCGCCTTTGCCAGCAACTCTTTCCCCGTTCCGCTCTCCCCTCTGAGCAACACCGTAGAGATGCTGTTTGCCACTTTTTTCGCCTTGGCGATCACATCGCGCAACCCCGTATCAGCGCCGATGAGCTGGGCGAAGTACACCGGGCTGACCGCTGCCTGGGGCATTTCCTCCTGAATGTTGCAGCCCTTTTCCCGCTCCGCGTCCAGTTCCAGCAGCTTGTGCTCGATCAGTGCGCTCGTATGCTGCAAAAAAGGCATCCATTTTTCCGAATGGTGCAGCATCTTTTCCTTTTGCTCGGGGGAAAACCCGATAATGCCGATCACGCCGACCGTCTTTTCCCGCTTGTGTACCGGAAAACCGATTGTCGCCAGCTCCCGGCATTGCGGCAAAAACTTGCAGTTCATACACTGCGAGTCGTTCTTTTTCATGTCAAAAATCATGCCCGGCTGTCCGGTCTGCAAAATCATCCGGAAAAACGATCCTTCCGGCGCAGGCAAGCCAATCAGATCCGAATAGTAGCCCGTGCCGCTCACCCGTATCCCCTGCTCGTCGAGGATCGTGACATCCAGCCCGAGCACTTTGGCGATATTGTCTGCGTATGATTGAATGAACTCCTCTATCCGGGAAAATTCGGTCATGAGCGGCCCTCCTGCCAAGTTGCGTTCCTTACCCTCTGCCCGCAGCATCCGCCGCAGGCACGCGGGAAAGCGCCTGCTTTAGATCAGCAATAATGTCGCGCGCATCCTCCAACCCGGTAGACAGGCGAATCAAACCGTCCGTGATGTTGAAGGCAAGACGGTCCGCAACGGGAACAGAAGCATGCGTCATCGAGGCGGGATGCTGGACAAGCGTTTCGGGATCTCCTAAGCTAAACGATATCATAGCCAGACGCAGCGCGTTAATGAAAGATTTGGCCGCGTCGTACCCTCCCTTGACCTCAAACGAGACGATTCCGCCCATTCCCGCCATCTGGCGTTGCGCCAGCTCGTGTTGCGGATGAGACGCAAGGCCGGGGTAGTAGACGCGGGAAATCGCCGGGTGCTGCGCCAAATATTCCGCGACAACCTGGGCGTTGTGGCAATGCTGGCGAACGCGCAAGCCGAGCGTCTTCAAGCCGCGCAAAATAAGAAAAGCATCCCAGGCGTTCAAGTTTTGTCCCAGGTCGCCCATAATGTGTTTGCGCATGAACTGAATCTGCTCTTGTTTCCCGACGATAAACCCGGCAATGACGTCCCCGTGTCCGTTCAAATATTTGGTCGCGCTGTGCACGACGACGTCAGCGCCCAATTCCAGCGGCCGCTGCAAGTACGGGGTCATGAACGTATTGTCCACGATCACGACAATCCCCCGCGCGTGGGCCAGACGGGACAGCGCGGCGATATCCAGCACGGTCAGGCACGGATTGGATGGCGTTTCGATGTAGAGCACGCGGGTATTCAGGCGCAGCGAACGCTCTACCGCCTGCAAATCGGTGCAATCGACGAAATCGGCGGCGATCCCGTAGCGCGGGGCCATCGTCGTCAGAAATTTGTAGCTCCCGCCGTAAACGTCCCGTGTACACACCACATGGTCGCCCTGCTGCAAAAAAGCGAGCAGCGCCCCGGAAATGGCCGCCATGCCGCTCGATACGCCCAAAGCGGCCTCGCCGTTTTCCAACGCGGCGATTTTTTGCTCCAGCGTCTCAATCGTCGGGTTGCCGTACCGACCGTAGTACGTCCCTGCCCGCTCTCCGGCCACGCAGGCAGCAGCGGAATCCGCGTCCGGAAACGCGTAGGCTACCGCAGGCACGACAGCAGCCGCGACCGCCCCAGTCTTTCGGCAAGGCTCCTGAGCAGTGTGAATAATCGCGGTGTCCAGCTTCCAGTCGTTTGTCTTCATCATCGTCTCTCCTTTTTCGCGATCCTCTCGATCATCCTTTGGCGAATGGTAGTAGCAAGGGGCGTGCCAACGAAAAAAGCGCATCAAACCGCCCTTTTCCGCTGCTCACGGCGGGGTGTTTTCGCATTTTCGCAAAAAAAGTTTGGCCTCGAACGAGAAAAAGCCGTCAGATACACTAACGGCTTTTTGCAAAGCTGACAATGAAGTTTTGCACGGGCAAAAAAACGGCTTAGACGAGGATGCCGCCGCTCTTGTGGTACTTCAAAATTCCTTCTGCAGCGCGGTACGAGAGCGCCCCCATCGTGCCTGTCGGGTTGTAGCCGCTGTTGTGCGCAAAGGCGGAAGCGCCGACGACGAACACGTTTTCCGCGTCCCACATTTGCAAGTAGTTGTTGACCGCAGAAGTTTCCGGCGATGCCCCCATGATGACCCCGCCTGTATTGTGCGTCGATTGGTACGGGGTAATATCGTAAGGCCCCAGTTTGCCGCGCACCTCCACTTTGCTGGCGCCCATTTCCCTGGCAATTTCCCCGCATTTCTCGGACAAAAAGGCGGCCAACTGCCTGTCCTGTTCCTCGAAGTCAAATGTAATCCGCATCAGCGGATCGCCAAAGGCGTCTTTGTACGTCGGGTCGAGATCGAGGAAATGATGGCGGAACGGCATGGAAGCTCCCTGCGCCCCGACGTTGACCGTGCGGTTCGCGTATTTGATTGAAGCGGCCTTGAACTCCTTGCCCCAGCTCGGCGTGCCTTCCGGAACCGTGTTGTTGGCGATCGGGCGCTGGCCGTACTGGGAGACGCTGATGTTGGCACCGTGAATGAAGTTCAGGCTGGAATGGTCAAAATTGTCGCCGTTGTAATCGTCGAGCACCATACCGAGCGAGCCGGCGCCAGCGTAGTTGTTGAACTCTTTGTCCTCGAAAAAGCCTGTCGCTCCGCCGCGCATGACCTGATAGCAGTAGTTTTTCCCGATGACGCCCTTGCCTGTATTCGGGTCGTACGGTCTGCCCAGCTTGGACATCAGCAGCAAGCGGGCATTGTTGAATACGTAGCTGGTCAGCACCACGATATCGGCTGGCTGCTCGATTTCCTCGCCCGTCGTCACATCCGTGTACAGCACGCCTGTCGCTTTGTTGCCCGTATGTAAAATGCGGCGCACGTGGGAATGCGTGCGGATTTCGAACTTCCCGGTCTTCTTCGCCACGGGAATGACCGTGACAACCGGGTCTGCCTTCGCGCCGTATTCACAACCAAACCGCTCGCAAAAGCCGCAATATTGACAGGCGGCCCGGGAAATACCGTCCGGATTGGTGTACGCTTCCGACAGGTTCGCGGACGGGAGCGGATACGGATGCAAATTCAGCTTTTTCGCCGCTTCCTCAAACAGCTTCATGCTCGGCGTCGTTTTCATCGGCGGCGTCGGGTACGGCTGGGAACGTTTGCCCCCGAGCGGATTTTCTGCTCCCGAAATGCCCGCCATTCGCTCGAATTTGTCAAAGTAAGGTTCCAGTTGATCGTACGTGATGCCCCAGTCCTGAATCGTCATGCCCTCGGGAATTTTCTTTTCGCCATAGCGTTCGACCGTCTTGCTGCGTATCTCAAAATCGTACGGCAAAAACCGGAACGTGTGGCCATTCCAGTGAACGCCCGATCCGCCCAGCCCCGTTCCCAGCAAAAAAGAGCCGTACGAGCGCATGGGGAGCGCGCGAACGTTGGTGTTGCTGCGGAAGGTGATCGTTTCCTTGGACAAGTCCTGCATCATTTCATAGCGGAGCGCGTAGCGCAGTTCGTCGTGTACCATGAAGTAATCTTCTGTTTTCCGCTCTTTGCCTCGCTCCAGTCCAACGACTGTCAGCCCCTGCCTCGTCAGCTCCGAGGCGATAATCCCTCCGCCCCAGCCTACACCCACGATGACGACATCCACTTTGGGCAATTTTTTGGCCATGTTGTTTCACCCCGTGTTGTCAGTGTTGATGATCCCGCAAACTCAAGGGCTCCATCTTCACGAATTTGTCTTGCTCGATCACCTGTGTATAGGTCATCTGATTACCTGGGTAATTTTTTAATCTCCAGCCATCCATATTTTTATTGCCGCCGTACAGCGGGTCAGCGTAGATCCCTTCGATTGTGCTGGCGCGCAGCATTTTGAAGAAAGCGCTGGCCGAGATCGTGGTCAGCTTCACCTCGTCTGTCTCAAACGCCTTCAGCACGGCGTCCTGCTGCTCAGGCGTGATCTCGTAAAAGCGTTTGCCATGTGTAGACTGGCTGTAGTTGTTCAGCTCCTGAATTCCGATGTCGAATATTTCCCGCCGCTTCAGCCTGCCCTGATAGCCCTGGGTCACTTCCCCCGGATAAAACGGACCTTGCATGTATTCGCGCGAGTTGAACCCCCAATCGCCCGCCAACTGGTGGTCGATGAAGTAAGCCGCGCCCAACGCTTTTGCCCCCGGGCCTAGCTCGTCTTCGGGGAAAATTCGCTCGCATGCGGCGTCCACTACCTTGAACTGCTCCGGACTGAAATACATCAGCGCCTGATTATAATCGGCAGCAGGAGCCGGTGTCGCTCCCGGTTGCGGTGGTGCTTCCGGCTTGCGGAGCAGGCTTCCTGCCACTCCCCCGACAACCAGACCACCGAGCACCAGACCAGTGTTTTTCAAAAAGTGCCGACGCGACACTGGCTCCTCATGCCTGTTGTTTGATTCTGCCAAATCTACCACCTCCAGTTCTCTCTTCCCTTGGTTTGCGCATTTTTTCGACAGGCTAAACGCATTTCCCGGAAATTTTCCCAACATGCTCCACACATAGTTTCCAGAGGCAAACAAAGGATATGGTTACCTATATAGCAACAGTTGGAGGGATTACGATGAAACGCTTAGGAACATGGGTGGGCAGCACCGGATTGGGCATCGCGCTTCTGCTTTCGGCCTGCAACAACCAGGCTGCGCCGCAAGAACCGGCCCGGACACATACCGTACATCCGGACAGAGCGGGCGAGACGGTCATTCCCAGCGTAGACCGCGACAAAAAGCTGACAACCAACTCTCACGGCACGACTTTCAGCGGAATGGGCAACGGCGTGTACAGCTCCATCGGCAGCTCGCATCTGCACAGCGGCGGCCCCTCGACCAAGCTGGAAGCACAGCTCGGCGCAGCCGGAGTTCACGGCATCCAGGCATTGATCGTCGGCGATGCTATTTTTCTTGCGCCGACGACCGCCAACCAGGCTTCGATCAATTCGATGGACCCGATGCAGTCCCACCTGCTGAGCAGCTATGCGGGCAGCAGCAGCAGAGGCAACGATACGGCGAACGGCATCGCAGGGGCGAAGGCGAGAACCAACACGACAGGCGTGCTGGGCACCAGCGATCGGAACGCTTTGTTTACGCAAGCGCGCACCGTCGTAGAGCGCCTGTACGGCACCGATGCGAAAGTCTGGACGGTCAACTCGAAAAAAGGGATCGACTCGCTGGAAAAAGTGAAAAAACATTTGCGAGACAACAACCGGGACAAAAAAATGGCGGACGAGCTGGACAGGCTCTTCCGCGAGGCGAAGCGATAGACAGACCGGCAAGCGCTGACCGGCCAGTTCATGAGAAAACATGGCTGCGTCAAGCCATTGGTCAAGACAAAAAGGGACAAGCAGCGCGCGCTTGTCCCTTTCCCTTTAGCTATGCAAAAATTCATCGATGGCCTTCACCGTCTCCTGTGGATGAGTCACCATCAGCAAATGAAGCGAATCCGGTATCGTCCTCACTTTTGCCTGCGGTACGGCATGCTGATAACGGACAGCGGCTTCCCGGCAAAAGGTCCGCTGCGCTTCATCAGGCAGCTTCGTTTCATCGGCGAGCAGCAACAGCACAGGGGCATCCGCTCTGCCTGTTACGCTGTATTCCAGCTCCCCTCCCGCGATCGGGATGCGGCTTGTCCGCACTACACTCGCTCCGGTTCCCCTCTTCATTTTGCCCGCGCTCCTTTCATCCCCGCTTTCGTCTGTGAAGCTGCTACTCATCGAATTTCACCAGCTCCAGCCTGGCTCCCTTGATTTTGACCAAATAAAACAAATAAACAAGGCCGACAAACGTCCACAACAGTCCGAGCATCATCGACTTGATATCAAGACTGATCCATAAAAACGCGATAAAAGCGGTCCCGATCAGCGGCGCCAGCAGATAGCCCCACCAATCGGCCATGCGCCTTTCCTGCTTGAGCCTGAGATAGTAGGCGATGACACTCAGGTTGACAAAGCTGAAGGCGATCAGCGCCCCGAAGTTGATGAACGACGTCGCGGTCAACAGGTCCAGGTAGAGCGCGGACAGCATCAGCGTCCCGACCAAAAGGACGTTGAGCAAAGGCGTTTTCAGCTTCGGATGCACATAGCCAAACCATTTTCGCGGCAAATAGCCGTCCCGCCCCATCGCGTACAAAAGCCGCGTGACGCTGGTCACCGACACAAGCCCGGAGGCGAGCGTAGAAGACAGCGCTGCCGCCAAAAACAGTAGCTGAAACACGGAGCCGCCGATAAACAGCGCGATTTCCGCGGAGGCCGCTTCGGGGTCAGACAATACAGAAACATCAGGAAACAACGATTGCATAAAGTACGAAGCGGTAATGAACAGCGCTCCCCCTGCCAGCGCGACCAGCAAAATCCCCCGGGGAATCGTCTTTTTGGCCTCGACCGTTTCCTCGGTCAGCGTGGTCACGGCATCGAAGCCCAAAAAGGAAAAGCAAAGAATCGAGGCGCCCGACAGTAACGCGACTACGGACAGATCGGGCGAGAAGAACGGCTGGATGTTGAATACGTGCCCAAGCCCCTCTCCCTGAACCAGACTGCGAATGGACAACCCCGCGAACAAAATGACAAAGGCGATTTGAAACAGCACGAGAAACGAGTTGACAGAAGCCGTCACGGTGACCCGGAACACATTCAATAATGTAATCAGTGCGATAAATCCGATAATCCACCACCTGGTCGGCACCTCGGGGAAGACGGACGATAAATACACCCCTGTCAGCAGGGCGTTAATCATGGGCAAAAACAAATAATCGAGCAGCGACGCCCATCCGACCAAAAATCCCGCATACGGATGGATCGTTTGCTGCGTGTACGTGTACGCGGTCCCTGCCGACGGGAACGCGCGGACCATTTTCCCGTAGCTCGCGGCGGTAAACAGGATGGCGAGCAGCGTCACTGCGTAGGCAGCAGGAACGTGTCCACCGGTTTCCTCGGCTACAATGCCAAAAGTGTCAAAGACGGCCATCGGAGCCATGTACCCCAGGCCAATTACGACGATATGCCACAGCTTCAAGCTGCGTGTAAGCTCTGCTCCCCCATTCACTGCCTGTCCTCCTTCTCTGGTGCAACACGAATAATTATACACGCGAATGAGAAAAGTTCCACGCCTTGCCTGATGAAAAAACGCTGTTGCACACGGTTTTCCCATGCCGCAACAGCGTTTTTGTGTTTGTCACAGCCTGCGCCTGTACTACGCTTTTGGCAGTTCGAACGAGCTTTTCAGCGAAACGATCCGGTTAAAGACCAGCTTGTCCGGCGTCGTATGCTTCGGATCGACGTTGAAGTATCCGTGGCGGAAAAACTGGTATTTGTCCTGCGCCTTCGTGTCTTTCATGTTCGGCTCGACGAATCCGTTCAACACTTCCAGCGAGTTCGGGTTGATGTTGTCCAGGAAGCTTCCTTCCGTGTCCTCATCGTCGAGAATCAGCGGCTCGTACAAACGGAACTCGGCAGGTACTGCCTGGCTCGCATCTACCCAGTGGATGGTCCCTTTTACCTTGCGTCCTGTAAACCCGCTTCCGCTCTTCGTCTCCGGGTCGTAGGTGCAGTGCAGCTCGATGACATTGCCATCCGCGTCCTTCACCACGTCGTTGCATTTGATGAAGTAGGCGTGCTTGAGACGGACTTCATTTCCCGGGAACAGGCGGAAATACTTGCTTGGCGGGTTTTCCATGAAGTCGTCCTGCTCGATGTAGATTTCGCGGGAGAACGGAATTTGACGATTGCCCATCTCCGGATTTTCCGGGTTGATTTCCGCTTCGAGCATCTCGACCTGGCCTTCCGGATAGTTCGTGATGACGACTTTCAGCGGATTCAAAACAGCCATCGTGCGCGGTGCTTTCAGCTTCAAGTCCTCGCGGATGAAATGCTCCAGCATTTTCGCGTCGACTGTACTATTGCTGCGCGCTACCCCGACTTCACGGGCAAACGTGCGAATCGCTTCCGGCGTAAAGCCGCGACGGCGGAAGCCTGCAATGGTCGGCATGCGCGGATCGTCCCAGCCATCGACGACGTTTTCGTCTACGAGCTGTTTCAGCTTGCGCTTGCTCATGACCGTGTTGGTCAGGTTCAGGCGGGCAAACTCGTACTGGCGCGGAACGTGCTCCATCTCGCACTCGCTGATGACCCAGTCGTACAGCGGACGATGGTCTTCAAATTCGAGCGAGCAGAGCGAGTGGGTCACGCCTTCAATCGCATCCTCCAGCGGGTGCGCGTAGTCGTACATCGGGTAAATGCACCATTTGTCTCCCGTGTTGTGGTGGGTCGTATGGGAAATGCGGTACAAAACCGGATCGCGCATGTTGATGTTCGGGGAGGACATGTCGATTTTGGCACGCAGCACTTTTTCCCCGTCCTTGAACTCTCCGTTGCGCATGCGCTCGAACAGGTCGAGGTTTTCCTCCACAGAACGGTTGCGGTACGGACTGTCTACGCCCGGCTCCGTCAACGTTCCGCGCAGCTTGCGCATCTCTTCGGCAGACAGATCGTCCACGTAGGCTTTGCCTTTTTGAATCAACAGCACCGCACGCTTGTACATCTCTTCAAAGTAATCCGATGCAAAAAACAGCCCGTCCCATTCAAAGCCAAGCCATTTGACGTCTGTTTTGATCGCTTCCACGTACTCAGTGTCTTCTTTCACCGGATTGGTATCGTCAAAACGGAGGTGAGCCTTGCCATTAAATTCGCTTGCCAGTTCAAAATTCAGGCAGATGGCTTTTGCATGTCCAATATGAAGATACCCGTTCGGCTCCGGCGGAAAGCGGGTAATGACTTCCTTGACCTTGCCTGCTTGCAGGTCGTCAATCACGATATTGCGGATAAAATTGGATGACGCTACCTTGTTTTCCAATGAAATCAACCTTTCACTTCACCTTTACATTCCATAATACTGATTCTCTTCCCAGAGTTCAACAAAATCGGGCCGTTGTCCGGCCCGCTGCGTCTACCACTCCTGCTCTTTTGGCCATCGCGATTGCGGCTGGCAGTACAGCGAAATGATCGAGTCGAGCGACCGCTGCTGTTCGGTAATGCCGCGAATGGTTTGCAAATGCTTAGGTCTTACGAGGTGGAGCAGCGGCTGTTCAACCTGATTGAACCGCTCGAAGGCGGCGGCTGCGATCTCATCCCATTGGCGATAGTAGCGCAGCAAGTCGTCAGGCATCACCCTTGAACGGCTCGTGCCCGGCTCCGGCAAACAGTCAAACGGTTCATCCAGGTTCAGCGTTCCGTAATCATCGGTCAGTTCCTCGCCCGGCAAAATGTCCCGCGCCGCCAGTTCCAGATCGTACATCGTCGCCACACAGGTCGCATGGAAGCTGTGGTTGACAAACCGGGCCTTATCCCAGCACAAGATGTATTTGCCGAACTGATTTTTGAACGAATATTTTTGCACGTCCTGTTTTCTTAATGGATCCAGTTTTTCCACAAATGCCGGGTCTAATACCTGATCGAGATCATCCTGGACCCAGACAATCGTGCCTTTGGGAATGAGCTTTGTCGCAAACACACCGTACCCGATCTCGTCGTTGATATAGCGAAGCTCTGTATCGGGATGCATCATGGTCGTTGTTTCACTCCTTGGCAAATGTGCCTTTTTATCATCATAAGCAGTTCGGCCAACAGAGGTGTGTGAATGTCGGTGAAAAACGCGTATTTCCCTGATGCTTCCTTTTTTCTAGATAAAAAGAAATTTCCTTATTTACCCCAATCGACAAATCGTCTATATTATTGACAAACAGGTTTAGGAAATTTTACCTGCAACATTTGCATTAATTTTTCATTGATATCGAAACGGCAAACCCGGGGAAATCCGGCGACGCAAAGCTAGAGGGGCTACCTCCGCACGAGCGGGCATGCCAGCCAGCTACCGAAATATTGATGTAGGACAAGACCAATGATCCTATATCATTGGTCTTTTTTTGCGCACTCATTGTCTGTTTTTGTCCATTTTTGTAGGTATGAGGAATTTTCTGTCTGTCCCGGTCAAGGAGGTGAGGCTGCGAAAAGCTGTCGGATTGTTGGAACCTTTTCACCAAAATACAAGGAGGCTTCATGAGATGTCACTTTGGAAAAAACTTTCTGCCGTCGCATTGACCGCCGCTATCGGCCTGACAACATTCGCTCCGGTCCAAGCTGCCAATCGTCCAACATCAATGTCGCCAAATGCCATGGTCACAACACCTCACTATCTGGCTACAGCCGCAGCCCTGAAAACGTTGGAAGACGGCGGAAACGCAGTAGACGCCGCGATTACCGCCGCCTCTACCCTCGCCGTCGTCTATCCGCACTACACGACCATTGGCGGGGATAACTTCTGGCTCATTTACAACGCCAAAACAAAAGAGCTGAAAGCATTGAACGGCAGCGGACGAGCTGGCGAAAAGGCAACCATCGAATACTACAAAAGCAAAGGCTACGACAAAATTCCTTCCCGCGGCTATGAGTCTGCCAACACGGTTCCCGGCGTTGTTTCCGGCTGGTGGGAAGCCTACAACTACGCGCACAAAAGCATGGGCAACAGCAAGCTGCCTTGGCACAAGCTGCTGGAGCCTGCGATCGGGTACGCCGAAAACGGCTATCCCGTCTCGCCCAACCAGGTTTACTGGACCAAGTACGCAACAGACCCGACTGACAACGAGCTGAAAAATCTCCAGCGCTTCGAGGGCTTCCGCAAAACGTTCCTGAAGCCGAACGGAGAGCCGTATGCCGCAGGCGAAATTCTCAAGCAAAAGGACCTTGCCAAAACGTTGCGAATCATTGCCCAAAAAGGCGCCGACGGATTTTACAAAGGCGAAGTCGCGCAAAAAATCGTCGCCGACCTGCAAAAAAACGGCGGGCTGCTCACGCTGAAAGACTTCGAGAAGCATACCTCCACCTGGGCGGAGCCGATTACGGTAGACTATCGCGGCTACAAGGCGTACAACGTGCCGCCCAACTCCCAGGGCATGGCCTCGCTCTCGATTTTGAACGTGCTGAACAACTTTGACCTCAAGAGCATGGGCGAAGGTACGCCGGATTACTACCACACGATCGTCGAAGCGACCAAACAAGCTTTTGCCGACCGTGACAAATGGCTGACTGACCCGGCATTCGTGGATATTCCTGTGGACGAGCTGTTGTCCAAGCAGCACGGAAAAGAACTGGCAGCGCGCATTGACATGAAGCAAGCGGCAAAAGCGGTCGAGCCGCTCGATCCAAAAGGCGATACTACGTGGTTTGGCGTCGTGGACAAGGACGGCAATGCCGTGTCGATCATCCAGAGCCACTACTTTGACTGGGGCTCCGGCATCGTCGCGAAAGACACGGGCGTCCTGTTGCAAAACCGCGGCAGCTACTTCTCTCTGGACCCGAAACACATCAATCACCTGGAACCGGGCAAACGCACCTTCCACACGATCAACCCGGCGATGCTCTTTAAAGGAGACAAGCCTTACCTGCTCTACGGAACACAAGGCGGCGAAGGCCAGCCGCAAACGCAGGCGGCGCTCGTCACGCGCATCGTCGACTTCGGCTTCAGCGTGCAGGACGCGATTGAAGCGCCAAGATGGCTGCACGGCCGCAACTGGGGCTCTGCCTCCAACAACCTGAAAGTCGAAAGCCGGATTCCGCAGGACGTTCTGGACGAGCTGGTGAAGCGCGGCCATCCGGTCGAAAAGCTGGAAGCAGCCTACACCGATGCGATGGGCCAGTCCGGCGCGATCTTGATTGATCCGCAAACGAATGTGAAGTTTGGCGGCGCTGACCCTCGCGGGGAAGGCGCGGCAATGGGATATTAATCGCTCGTCAGGCTGCTGAGTCTTCTCGGCAGTCTGACTGTGCATTTCTTTCGGGCAGGCAGCGTTCTACGCAAGACAGAAAGAAATTGCCAAGCACGAATTTAGGAGTGGAAAAGCCTATGTTTTTGTTCAAAAAGCTGAGGAACAAAATGATTCTCTGGTTTCTCACCGTTGCAGTCATTCCTCTGGCCGTCGTTTCGCTGTTTATTACGAACAGCTTTTCATCCATCCTGATCGACAAGCAAAAAGCGTCGTATGTCGACCTGACCTCCAGTACCGCGATGGCGATGGATCAATATTTGGACCGGCGCATGACCGAAATTCAGGTGTTGGCCCGCACCTCTGATATTCAATCGGCTGACGCGGCGGCGAAAAACGAGTTCATCCGCAAGTTTACCGAAGAAATGAAGCTGTACGACGGCAATACGTTTATCGGCAGCGACGGAAAAGTATCCGCCGATACGTTCCCGAAAAGCGTCGGGATCGACCTTGGCGAGCGGCAATTTTTCAAGGACGGCATGCAGGGCAAACCGAGCTACTCCGATGTCCTGGTCGCCAAAACAACGGGCAACCGTTCGATCATCGTCGCTGCTCCCGTCACCGGCAAAAACAAGGAGGCGCTCGGCGTCCTGACCGGGCTTGTCAACGTGGACGAGTTCGCCGCGACGTTTCTGGCCAATCTGAACGTCGGCAGCGACGGTTACCCGATTCTGGTGGACAACAAGCACCAGATTCAATACCACCCCAACCAGGAGCTGATCGGAAAGCCGCTTGCGGAATCGGCTCTGCCCCAGCCTTTGGTCGACATTTTGCAAGCGGACAAAGCCGAGAAAGGCTCCTACAGCTACTCCGACCAAGGCAAGGAATACGTCGTCACATACTCGCCGATTTCGAAAACGAACTTTGGCCTGTACTTGCACATTCCGGTCGAATCTATCACGGCCGCCGTTTCTTCCGTCAGCAACAACGTCATGCTGATCGTTTTTGGCGTAGTTGCTGTAGTCATCGCCATCGCGTATGCGATCTCGCGCCAGATCACCCGTCCGATTGTGGATGTGGCCTCTGTGGCGAACCGCATTTCCGAAGGCGAACTCACCGTGCAGCCTCTGCGAATCCGCTCGCAGGATGAGGTCGGACAGCTATCCCAGTCGGTAAACACAATGGTGCACAACTTGCGCACGATCATTCAACAGGTCAACGACACAGCTACCGATCTCGCCTCTTCCGCAGAAGAGCTGTCGGTGAATGCGGAACATACCAGCAAGGCGACGGAACAAATTGCGATTACGATTCAGGAAGTGGCCTACGGCGCGGAAAAACAGGTGAGGAGCGTAGAAGACAGCGTGCACGCCATGCAAGGGGTGTCACAAGGGGCGCAGCAAGTAGCGGCGAATGCCCAGTACGCGGACGAATCGGCCATGAGCGCTTCCCGGATCGCCGTGGAAGGCAACGAGGCGCTGCAGGTCGTCATCAGCCAGATGCAGTCCATTGAAAATACGGTCAGCAACATTGCGGATATCGTCAAACGGCTGGGAAACAGCTCGCAGGAAATCGGGCAAATCGTGCAGGTCATCACGGCGATCGCGGAGCAAACGAACCTGCTCGCGCTAAACGCCGCCATCGAAGCCGCCAGAGCGGGCGAGCAAGGCCGCGGTTTCGCGGTGGTGGCAGACGAAGTACGCAAATTGGCCGAGCAGTCCGCCCAATCGGCGCAGCAGATTAAAGAGCTGATTACCGCCATTCAACTGGAATCCAATCAGGCTGTGCTGTCGATGGAGCAAGGCACCAAGGAAGTCGCGCTTGGCTTGACGGTCGTAAACAACGCCGGAAAATCGTTTGAGCAGATTCAGGATGCAGTCGCACAAGTAGCGAGCCAAATCCAGGAAGTGAAGCTATATTCCGAACAAATGTCTGCCGGAACCGAGAAGGTCGTCGAATTGGTCAGCGTCATTGAACAGGTCGCTGAAAGCTCGGCAGACGGAACCCAGAGCGTGTCAGCCGCCACTGAGGAACAACTGGCCGCCATGGAGGAAGTGAACTCCTCTGCTGCTTCCCTGGCGAGAATCGCAGAAGAGCTGCAATCTCATGTGAGCCGGTTCAAAATATAGCGGGAACATGCTTAAAAGCCGTCGGGACCGATTCTCCCCGACGGCTTTTTGTTCATGCTCGCTTAGCCCAGTGTCAGCATCCGGTCAGGATGGTTGGTGCAAATTTGCACCTCGGGATGCCAGGACATGACTTCCCGGATGTACGCAGGCTCATCTAGCGTCCAGGCTATGACCTTGAACCCTTTTTCAATCGCGGCGGCTGTCAGCTCCCGCGTCAGATACGGATAGCCCATGGACAAGATGCTGGCGCCTGCCGCCTCGATCTGCTCCAGCATGAGCACGGGACGGCCGTAGACGATCAGCCCCGTCTGCACCTCCTGATCGAGCGTGCGCACGTGGCGAATCAGTTCGTGGTCAAACGACGTCACATACACTTCCTGCTTCATTCCGTACTGCTCCACCAGCGCCAGCACCTTTTCCGCAATTCCCGGGTACATGTCGCTCGTCGCCTTCAGCTCGATGTTCAGCGTGCAGTGGCCCTTGATCGCAGCCAGCGCTTCCGCCAGAGTCGGAATTTTTTCGCCTGCAAACTTCTCGTCGAACCATTTGCCCGCATCGAGCTGGCGCAGTTCCTCAAGCGTGTGGTCTTTGACTAGCCCGCTTCCGTTCGTCGTGCGCTCCAGCGTAAAATCGTGAATCAGGATCGGAACACCGTCACGCGTCAACTGCACGTCAATCTCCATCGCCTGGATCGCAGGCTCGGCCAGCGCCAGTTGAATCGCAGCCATCGTATTTTCCGGTGCTTTGCCCGACCAGCCGCGATGGGCCATACATATGTTCATGTCGCGAGCTCCTCTCTGTATCGTGCCGCTCTTATTTTTTCAGCAGCTTGCTGCCTTTGTCCGTCGCATTTTGCAGTGCTTCGTCAATCGTTGCCTGTCCGAGCATGGCGCGTTGCAGTTCTTTCTGGATGACATCCTGCAGTTCTTTGTAGCCAGGGGCCATCGGACGTGGATAGCCGTATTGCAACTGATCGACCGCGACCTTGAAGTTCGGATCTTTTTCATAGAATGCCTTCATCTCCGGCGAATCTACAGCGTCAGTCGTCACAGGCATGTATCCGGAAGCGATCGACCACGGCACTGTTTGCTCGGTGTCGGTCATCCACTTCATGAACTCCCACGCCGCTTTTTTCTCGGCGTCAGACGACTTCGCCAGCATCACCAGGTTGGCGCCGCCTGTAGGCGTACCGTAGTTTTTATTCGCTGGCAGGAAAGCTGCCCCCATGTCAAATTTGGCATTTTTCTTCAACTCCGTCAAGGAGCCTGTCGTGGTGAAAATCATGCCGACCTTTTGGTTCAAAAAGTCCTGTTCCGCTACATCCCACGCGTTGTAGTTTTCGCCTGGAGGGTTTTTCATCAGCCCTTCCTTGACCATTTTGGACCACAGCTCAAGCGGTGCCTTGCCCGCCTCGTTGTTCAGCGTCAGCTCCTTGCCGTCCTCGCTCAAAATGCTGCCGCCGCCCTGGAATACAAGCGCCTCGTAGAACCAGATGTCAACAGGTGTGGAGAAGCCGTAGCGGGTAACTTTGTCGCCTTCCTTCTTGGTCAGCTTTTGCGAAAAGCTGATAAGCTCATCCCATGTTTTCGGGCCGTTCGGATCGAGCCCCGCTTCCTTGAGCATGTCGCGGTTGATGTACAGAAGCGGTGTGGAACGGTTGAAAGGCACGGCGTACAGTTTGTCTTTCCAGTAGGAGTTTTTCATCAGGCCGGGAATGTATTTTTTCTCCTCGCCTTGCGAGTACGGCGTCAAATCTTCCAGTACTTTCGCATCGGCAAAGGCGGCGATCGACGCGATCTCTACCATCGTCACATCGGGATTGTTGCCCGCCGCGACAGAGGCGAGCACCTTGGAGTGGTTCTCCTGATAAGCGCCCTGGTATGCCGCTTTTACTTTAATATCCTTATGTGTCTCGTTGAACTTTTTGACCATATCTTCAATCGTTTTCCCGCGCACGCCGCCGAGCGCATACCAGAAGTCGATCTCCACCGGGCCGTTTTCTGCCGCTGTTTCCGCTGCCGGCTGGGTAGTCGCGTTGCCCGTGCCGGCAGCCTGCTCCTTGCCAGTCGAGCCGCAGCCAGCCAGTACGCCTGACAAGCCGAGAGCAAGTGCACATAGAATCGTTCCTGTCTTTTTCATCGCCTTCATGATTTGGTTTCCTCCCACATCGTTTTCGATTATTTGGATTGGTAGACAAACGCTTTGATGATATGGCGCTGGGCCACGAAGAAAATGACGAGAATCGGCAGGATGAGGATCATGTTCCCCGCCATCATGACGTTCCACAGCGTGCCGCCGTCTGACATGTGCAGACTCGAAATCCCGATCGGCAGTGTGCGCACCTCGTCGCTGTTGGTCATAATCAGCGGCCAGAAGTAGTCGTTCCAGTGATAAATGAAGCTGAACAGCCCGAATGTGACCAGCACCGGCTTCGCCATCGGCACCATGATCGTCCACATGATTTTCCACTCCGAGGCATTGTCCAGCCGCGCCGCCTCGATCACCTCGTCCGGCACCTGCATGAACGCCTGGCGAAGCAGGAAAATTCCGAATGCGCTCGCCGCGTATGGAATAATCAGCGACCAGAGCGTATTGACCAGCCCCCAGCCGCTCAGTTGCACGTAGATCGGCAAAAAGATCACCTGTCCGGGAATCATCAGGACGATCAGCACGAGGCCAAACAACAAGTTGCGGCCGGGAAACTGATAGCGGGCAAACGCATAGGCAGCAGGAACTGCGGTCAAAAACTGCAGCACCAAAATTCCGACGGCCACCAAAATGCTGTTCACCGTGTACATGAGAAACGGCCCAGACTCCCAGGCGTGGGCAAAATTGCTCCACTCCCACGATTCAGGCAGCATGGTCGGCGGAAACTGCCTGACCTCCGGCATCGTCTTGAAGGCGGTAGAGGCCATCCATAAAAACGGAAACACAAACAACAAAGCGACAACCAAAAGCCCGACCCACTCTGCTGTTTTCAAAGAGATTGCACCCACTCGTTTCATGCTGTTCCTCCTTTCTCTCGCATGTCGTCAACGATAGTGCACACGCTTGGACATGAACACGAAGTGCAGTGCCGTTAAAATCCCTACCAGAATCAACAGGATGACGGATGCAGCCGCAGCCAGCCCGCCGTTGTAAAAATCCATCCCTTGCTCGTAAATGTAGTAGACGAGCATGTTCGTGCTGTTGATCGGCCCACCTTGGGTCATGATCGCAATCGTATCGAATGCCTGAAACGACGAGATCGTATTGATGATGAGCAAAAAGAAGATCGTCGGTGACAGCATCGGTACCGTAATCCGCACAAGCGTCCGCCACCAAGGCGATTGATCGAGCGCGGCCGCCTCGTAAATGTCTCCCGGAATGCTTTGCAGCCCGGCAATGAAAATGAGCGTGTTGTACCCGACGCCTTTCCAGATGCTGACGATGATGAGAGACAACAACGAGCTTTTCGGATCGGTCAGCCAGGTGTATCCCGGCAGCCCGACAGCTTCGAGCGCCGCGTTCAGCAGCCCGAACTGCGGGTCCATCAGCCACATCCAGAGCATAGAGACAGAAACGAGCGAGATGATGTGCGGGCTGAACACTGTTGCCTGGATGATTCCGTACACTTTTGCCTTCTTGTTCAGCCACAGCGCGAGCAAAAAGGAGAGCGTCAAGCCGATTCCCACTGTCGCGACGGTGAAGACCGCCGTATTGCCCAGCACTTGCCGAAAATCTTGGTCGCCGAGCAAATCGCGGTAGTTTTGCAGCCCGACCCAATCCATTTCTTCGAGGTTAATCAGCGACCAGTCCAAAAAGCTCAAATAGATGATCGACCCGATCGGGTAAAAAAAGAACAGCAAAAAGCAGATCATCGCAGGCGCCAGATAGAGGTACGGGCGAAGACGCGTCGCGAGCTCCAGCCATGCCGCAGGCTTCACAGCCGCTTTTGCCTGCACCTGTCCGGTACCCGGCAGCTCGTGGGCAGTTGCCGCCTTTCGCATCAGCTCACCCCTCCTGCAAGCGTCGATACTTGCTCGCGTCCGCCCAGTCGGCCCACTCTTTTTCCGCTTGCCCGATCAAACACGTACATGTGCGGCTTTGCGACTGTGACGGTAACGGCTGCGCCAAGCTGCCCCGCTTCCTCGGTGTCGGCCTTGACGATTACCCTGCCTTTTTCCGTCTCCACATGGAACAGCGTGTCCGAGCCGAGTATTTCCCGGGAGACGATCTGGCCTTTTGCCACCCATCTGTCGTCGGCCGGAACCGGGGAGACCGCTGCAGGCAAAAGCAGCGCTTTTTCCGGGCGAAATCCCCACAACTGCTCGCTTCTGCCTTCCGCCGGCACGACGTTCATCGCGGGCGAGCCGATAAACTGGGCGACAAACAAGTTTTCCGGCTCCTGGTACAAATCCATCGGGGCCGCCACCTGCATGATGTGTCCGTCGCTCATGACGACGATCTGGTCGCCCATCGTCATCGCCTCCACCTGGTCGTGCGTCACGTAGATGAAGGTGCTTCCGAGTTGTTTGTGCAGGCTGGTCAGCTCTACGCGCATCTGGTTGCGCAGCTTCGCGTCCAGGTTGGACAGCGGCTCGTCCATCAAAAATACTTTTGGCTTTTTCACCATCGCCCGGGCGAGAGCGACGCGCTGCCGCTGACCCCCGGAGAGCTGGGACGGCTTGCGCTTGAGATAGTCGGACAACCCGACGATTTCCGCGATTTCCTCTACGAGCACCTTGCATTCTTTTTTGGAAGTTCCCCGGTTTCGCAAGCCGTAGGCGATATTGTCGAACACGTTCATCGTCGGGTAGAGCGCGTAGTTTTGAAACACCATGGCGACATCGCGCTTTCCGGGCGGCAACGCGTTCACCGCCTGATCGCCAATGAGAATATCCCCGCCTGACACCGTCTCCAGACCTGCGATCATCCGCAAAGTCGTCGATTTTCCGCACCCCGATGGCCCTACCAGAACGGTAAAGGAGCCGTCCGGAATCACCAGATCCAGTCCTTTGACCACCTTTTGGTTCTGAAAGGTTTTCGTTACCCCTTGCAATACCACTCGCGCCATTTCTTCATCTCCCTCCTTGCGCCTTGGCGGCCAGCATATCAGTGACAAATGACTCAAAATCGGCATAGCGGAAATCAGGTACCGCGTAGAGCCATTCCTCTTGCCCGTACCACTCCAGCACTGCGGCCGACACCCCGCCGGCAACAGCCGCCAGCACGTCGTAGCGGCTATCTCCAATCATCATCGCCTGCTCCGGGTATCTGCCCAGACTTGCCAGCGCTTTGTGCACAGGCTCGGCAGCAGGCTTGCCTCTCGTCACGTCGTCGACGGTGACGATCACGTCGAACAGCCTGTCAATCCCCGCCTGCTCCAGCCCGGCCAGCGCAAATTCCCGCTGCTTGTTGGTGACAACCGCCAGTTGGTAGCCCGCCTGCTTCAATTTTTCCAGCCCTTCTCGCACGTAAGGAAACAGGCGGACGTGCCGGGCATGGTTTTCGCGCACGTAGGCAAAGTACTTGTCCAGCACCTCGCGCTTGTCAGGCACGCCTGCTGCCGCAGCTACAGCCGCCAAAAAATCGTCAAACGACTCGCCAAAGCGCGCGAGCAGCTCTTCCCGGCTGAAGTGACCCGGCGCATACTCTTCTGCTGTATAGGCGACCGCGTCGATGACCGCATCCCGGCTGTCCAGCAGGGTGCCATCCAGATCAAACAGCAACGCTTGAATCATGCAAAAAACTCTCCTTCCACAATAGGGGGCTGCCGACTGACACCGCAGTCGCTCCATGCTGCCATACTTCCTCCATTTGTTCCCGCTTGCGGATTAATCCTCCAGCAATAATCGGAATATCAATCACCCGCTTGTACTCCGCGATGTACTCCGGCAAGAGGGCAGGCATCAGCTCGACCGCGTCAGGCTGCGTTTCCTGCAGAGACGACAGCCCGGACTTGAGCGAGTCGCTATCGACGAGAAACAGCCGCTGGATCGTCAACAAGCCTTGCTTTTTCGCCAGCTTGACCAGCGTATTGCGCGTGGTCACAATCCCGTCCGGCTTCACGTAATGCGCCAAAAAGGCGATGCCTTCCCGGTCGTAGCTGATGCCGCCGATTCTTTCCAGGTGAAGAAACACCGGGATATTCCTGCTTTTGAAAAAGTCCACGTAGCCTTTTATTACACCGATATTGCCGATCGAGAGCACCGCGGCACTCACCTGCGCCTCGGCCGCTTTTTCCAGGTACTTCGCCTCCTTCACGGAAGCGATCAGCTTGTACGCGGCCAGCCTGGCATGAAACTGCTCCTGATTCATTCGTAAGCCTCCTTTGCCCTCAACAAAAAAACCCACAGCGACATGACAATTGCCAAAGAACTCTCGATGAAAGTGCTTGGAAAGGCTGTCGGGGGTTTCTCCATGGCTCCAACCGAAGGGATGTATTCACTTGTTACTTTGAATGGTAATGCACCAGCATTAAGAGAACTTGAAGCGTTTGTAAAAAAAGGGCAAAGTTCCTGTAAGGATGCGATTGACGAAAATCGCCGAGCAGGAGTATGATCCATCTATATTCAAATAATCAAATATTCGAATATACGAAAAGAAGGGTTGCTACCATGAAGTGGGCCGCTAGATTTGAGGGCTACAATACGCAAGCATTCAGAAAAGACTGCGTGTCAGGACTAATCGTAGGGATTATCGCAATTCCGCTTGGCATGGCGTTCGCGATCGCCTCAGGCGTCAAACCGGAGTACGGGATTTACACCACCATCATCGCGGGTACGCTCATCTCGCTTTTTGGCGGCTCCCGCTACCAGATCGGCGGGCCGACCGGGGCCTTTATCCCGATTTTGTTTGCCATCGTCATGCAGTACGGCTATGAGGATTTGCTGCTCGCGGGCTTCATGGCCGGGATTCTTCTCGTCCTGATGGGGCTGCTCAAGCTTGGCGGACTTATCAAATTCATCCCCCGCCCCGTCACCATCGGATTTACCGCCGGGATTGCCGTCATTATTTTTACGGGGCAGATCGCCAATTTCCTCGGTCTGTCGCAAGTGCAGCGGCACGAGGACTTTTTGTCCAACATGAAGGAAGTCGCCGTTCACCTCGATACAACCAGCTTGTACAGCGTAGCGACGGCAGTCTTGAGTCTCGCCATTATTTTAATCACGCCGCGCTTCGTGCGAAATATTCCAGGCTCGCTCGTCGGCCTGGTCATTTCCAGCGTCGTTGCCTTCCTCTTTTTCGAAGGAAAAGTCGCGACGATCGGTTCGACCTTCGGAGAGATTCCCAACGCGCTGCCCGGCTTCCATTTTCCTGAAATTACGCTGGAGCGCGTCCAAAAACTGCTGAGTCCCGCTCTAATCATTGCTATACTAGGAGCGATAGAGTCTTTGCTGTCTGCGGTAGTCGCGGATGGCATGACACGCAGTCGCCACAACAGCAACCAGGAGCTGATCGGGCAAGGCATCGCCAACATGGTGACGCCGCTTTTCGGGGGAATACCCGCTACAGGCGCGATTGCCAGAACCGCGACGAATATCCGCAGCGGAGCGACCTCCCCTGTGTCCGGAATCGTCCACGGCATCGTCGTCCTGCTCATTCTCGTCCTGCTCGCTCCTTACGCCTCGCACATTCCTTTGGCGAGCATGGCGCCGATTCTGATGCTGGTCGCCTGGAACATGAGCGAGCGCAAGGAATTTGCGCACATCCTGAAAGCAAGGACGAGCGACTCTCTCGTGCTGCTGATTACTTTTTTGTTGACTGTCTTTACGAATCTGACTACCGCCGTCGAGGTCGGGCTGGTGCTGGCCGTGCTGCTGTTTATCAAACGAATGCGCGAAAGCCTGCGAGTAGCCAAAGTATTGCCCGACCCTTCCTTGAAGCATGAGAAGGTCACGCCTCACATGGTGACGTCCCAGCACGATTGCCCGCAAATCAGCATCTACACGATCGAGGGACCGCTCTTTTTCGGGGATGCCGATCTGTTCGAAAGCTCGCTTGCGAACACGTTGCAGCATCAGCCAAAAGTGTTGCTGCTGCGAATGGGCAAAGTACCGTTTCTGGACATGACGGGCGAAGCCAATTTGTCGCGGATCGTGAAACAATGCATGAGTCAGGGAACAACGGTACTCGTCTCCGGAATCCAAAACGCCCCGAAACAAATTTTAGAGCGCACGGGCCTTTATGCGCTCATCGGCGAAGCACACTTTTTCGACCACACCGGAGAGGCAATCGAGTACGCCCTGCGCCGGCTGGACGTCGGCAAATGTCTGGGCTGCCAGCACTTTGCTTTCCGGGAATGCGCGAGCCTGGCTGATCCTCACTCGCAAACGGCTTGCGTGCAGCAAACATCCCAAACGTCGGTATGACGAAAAGATCGGAGGAACCTGCTATTGAATTTGGAGCTACAGCAATTTAAAGCGAATTTCTTCAAAGCACTGGGGCATCCCCTGCGGATTCGGATTCTGGAGCTCTTGGCGGAGGGAGACAAAAACGTGAACGAGCTGCAAACGCTCATCGGCAGCGAAGGCTCGGCCGTTTCCCAGCAACTCGCTATTTTGCGCAACAACAACATCGTGTACGGAACAAAGGACGGAAACAAGGTGACGTATTCCTTGCGCGACCCGATGATTATCGAGCTGCTCAGCGTTGCCCGGCAAATTTTCAACAACCACCTGATCGACACGATCTCGATGCTGGATCGCTTCAATGAAGAATAGCGGCTGTCGTATGGCAAAAGAAAAAGCCCGGGACTTCTCATCGTCCCGGGCTTGCTTCATTTTTATGCGGAAACGGACACTAGCGCATCCAGCGCAATCAGCGCCTCGGCTTCAATCGCTTTGGCCATCGTCTCTGTGTGCGGGTTGTACGAGGCAAGCAAATCGGCATCGGCGTAGCCGTCAATCGCGAGGATCGACCCGGCCTTCATGCCGCGCAGCGCGGCAATGACGAACAGCGCGGAGTTTTCCATCTCGACAGCCAACACCCCTGCTTTTTGGTACAGCTTGTGCGGAAATTCGAGGACGCCGCTGTAAAAAACATCGAGCGTCAGCGTGATGCCTTCCGCTACGTGCAGCCCCGATTCGTGCGCTTTTGCTGCTTGCACGAGCGCATCTGCCACGCGGCGATTGGCGACAGCCGGGAAACCGGGCGGAACCAACTGGCTTGTAAGCCCGTCCTGGCGCACAACAGCCGAGCTGATGACGAGGCTGCCCGGCTCGATTTCTTGTTGATACGATCCGGCCGTCCCGACGCGGATGATGACCTGTACGCCACCCTTCGCCAGTTCTTCAAAGCATACAGCCGCTCCAGGCGAACCGACGCCGTGGCTGACTACCGCTACCTCCGTGCCCCTCCAGCTTCCGGCATAGCTGTGGTACTCGCGATTTTCCCCAATTTGCCGCGTGTTTTCCAGCTTGGAGGCGATCAAGGCAGCGCGTTTCGGATCGCCGCAGACGATAGCGCGTTTTGGCAGTTGTTCCGGGTCTACTTTCAGATTGGTCAGCATCTCAATCAAACTCCTTTTTCTCCCATTCGTCTTCCGGGATCGGCAACGCTTCGCCGGAAAACCGCTCTTCGCGGAACGGGTCTGCGATCAGGTGAAAGCCGTTTTGCTCCCAGAAGCCGGGCTTGTTTTCGCGCATAAACTCAATGCCGCGCAGCCACTTCACGCTTTTCCAGAAATACAGGTGCGGGACGACCAGGCGCAGCGGCCAGCCGTGCTTGTCCGTCAGCGGCTCCCCGTCAAAGGAATGGGCCAACAGCACATCGTCGCGCATCAGGTCGGCCAGCGGCACATTCGCCGTGTAATCGTGATCGCCGTGCAGCATGACGTAGGACGCGGCGGGCACGACACCGATTGCCTGCAAAAAATCGCGGAAGCGCACGCCTGTAAATGCATTGTCAAACCGCGACCAGCGCGTCACGCAGTGAATGTCGCTTTTCACCGTCACCTGCGGCAGCGCCATGAGCTGTTCGTAGTTGAGCGTAACTTCCCGGTCGACCTCGCCAAACACGCGCAGCGTCCAGTCCTTCATGTCGTAGGTGGGCACTTCGCCCTCGTGCAAAATAGGAAAGCGCTCTGTCAATACTTGCCCTGGCGGAAGCCGTTTGGCCAATGCCGGGTCGACCGCCGGCACCTTCATCCGTTTGATCCGATCTGCCTTGTTCATGTTGCGTACCCCCTTGGTCTTTGCTGACTGCGCCCTCTTTTGTTACCGGGTGCTCTGCTGGTTATTGCTTCCGGCTTGCATCCGATCCTTCAGGAAGAACATCGCCACCACCGTGAGCAAATACGGCAGCATCGAGGTAAACTGCGTCGGAAGCGAGAAGCCTTGCAGACGAATGCTCAGCGCATCCATCAAGCCGAACAGAAAGCTCGACGCCAAAATTCCCAGCGGGTGAGACTGCCCCATCATCATCGCGACCAGGGCGATAAAGCCGCGACCCGCGGTCATCCCTTCCGAAAACATCGTCACTTGCCCCAAAGAAAGCTGCGCTCCGGCAATCCCGCACAAAGCGCCGCACATGACGATCGCGAGCACCTGCAAGCCTGCTACCTTCAACCCAAGGCTGCGGGCAGCCACCGGATTGGAACCGACGGCGAGAACCCGGAAGCCGGTAACCGTCTTGTAAAAGAACAAATAGAGCGCAATCGCGGCCACAAACGCGAGGTAGACGAGCGGCGAATGCCCCGATACGACCTCGCCCACGACCGGAATGTGCTGTAGCCCCGGAATGTCCCACTTCGGCAAGCCTGCCATGTCTTTATCGTAAAAAGCTCCCTTGACGCCAAAAATCGCCCGCAACGCAAACGTCGTCAAACCGAGCGCGAGGAAATTGATCGCCACCCCGACGACGATCTCGTTTGCTTTCAGCTTGATCGTCATATAGGCAAACAGCAGGGAAAAAAGAACGCTCGTCAGCGCCGCGATCAAGATCGCGAGGAACAGATTCCCGGTAAAGTGATTGCCGACGATGGCGGAAAAGGCGCCAACGAGCACCATGCCTTCCAGCCCTACATTAAAAATGCCAACCCGCGCGCACAGCGCTCCCCCCAATGCCGCGAGCAAAATCGGCGTCACCATCCGAATGGTAGAACTGACGAGGGACCAATCAAGCAGTTCCATGAGATTCTCCCCCTTTTGCTTTCCGCTTTTTCCACCAGTCGTAGCTGAATTTAGCCGAGATAAACAGGATCAGCACGGCTGAAATCACACTGGCCAGCTCCAGCGGTACCTCTGTGTTGCGCTCCACGCCCATCGCTCCCGTCTGGAATGCAGCCAGCAGAATCGAGGTAAACACGACACCCACCGGATGGGAGTTCGCCAAAAGCGTTGCCATCAGCCCTGTCCAGGCGAAGTTCGGCACCGTCAAAGCGCCGTCGACAAAACGATAGTGCGCCCCCAGCACCTCGACCGTTCCGGCCAGGCCGGCCAATCCGCCGCTCGCAAACATGCCCGTCAGCATGACGCGAATGCCGTTGATCCCCCCGTACTGGGCAAACAGCGGGTTTTGTCCGAGCATTTTCACTTCATAGCCAAACGGCGTAAAGCGAATCACCCAAAACAGGATCGCGGCACCGACGATGGCAAACAAAAAGCCCGCGTGCACGCTCATCCCCGCAAACAACTTGGGCAACCAGACGCTTTTATCGAGCATGACCGTCTGCGCCAGCGCCGCCGAACCGCTGCGGTCGCGAAACGGCTCGGTTACGAGGTAGCTTGCGAACAGAACGGCGATATAGTTGAACAGCAAGGTGGAGATGAGCAGCGGTATGCGGAATCTCGCCTCCATAAAGCCCGGCAGCAGCGCCCACAAACCGCCTGCCGCCATCCCCGTGAGAATCGCCGCCACCAGCTTCACGACTCCCGGTGCGGGCAAATAGATCGCCACGAGCGTAGCGCTGATCGCCCCGAGCACCATCTGTCCTTCTGCCCCCAGGTTGAACACTCCCGCCCGAAAAGCAAGCGACAGCCCCAAGGCGATCAGCATGATCGGCGTCGCTCTCGCCAAGGTAGAGGTGAAGAAGTAGAAGCTGCCGAAGGCCCCTTTCCACATTTCCTGATACGTGCCCAGGATAGATTCCCCTACCGAAGCGATGACGAGCGCCCCGATCAACAGCCCGATGACAACCGCCAAAAGCGGCTGAACCAGTGATTTACCCAGCTCTTTGATTGCTGCCATGAACGCTTCCTCCCGCCATTAACACGCTGATTTTTTCCTCGGTTGCCTCTTTGCGCGAAAGCTCTCCGGCGATCCGCCCTTTGTACATCACCAATATGCGGTCGGACAGCGCCAAAATTTCCGACAGCTCGGACGAAACCAGCAAAATTCCGTCGCCTGCGTTGCGCTTGTCGATCAGCGCCTGATGGATGTACTCCATCGCGCCGATATCGACACCCCGGGTCGGCTCTGCCGCGATCAAAAACGGAGTCTCATGTCCCAGCTCGCGCGCCACGATCAGCTTTTGCAGATTTCCGCCCGACAAATTCCCGGCCAGCTCCTGAAGCTGTCTGGAGCCTGTCTTGATCGCGAACTTTTCTACCCAGCCTCTGACGACCTGGCGAAAAGCTTCGCGCCGCACGACGCCGCGCCGATTGAACGCAGGCTTTCGCTGATAGCCCATCAGCGCGTTTTCCTCGACGCTCTCCAGCTTGGCCGTCCCCCACAAGTAGCGATCTTCCGGGATGTGCGCCAAGCCCGCCTCGCGAATCGTCGCGACAGTCTGGTTGGTGACGTCCTTGCCGCCCAGCCGAATCGTTCCCTCCTGTGCCGTCCGCAAGCCGCTGATCGCTTGCAGCAGTTCGGACTGGCCGTTGCCCGATACGCCCGCGATGCCGACGATTTCCCCGTGATGCACGGTAAAGCTGACCCGGTCGAGCAACGTCTGCTTTTCCCGAACCGTCAAGTTCTCCACCTGCAAAAGCGGCCCCCGCTCCAGATCGACGCGCTCGCTCAGCTCCCGCAGCTCGCGTCCGACCATCAGCCGGGCCAGATCGTCCACATTCGTCTCGTCGCGCGCTACCGTGCCCGTCACCTTGCCGCCGCGCAACACCGTGATCCGATCTGCGACCTCCATCACTTCCTGCAGCTTGTGCGTAATCAAAATGACGCTCTTCCCGCTCTCCGCCAGATTGCGGATCGTCTGCAACAGCTCGCGAACTTCAAGCGGCGTCAGCACGGCAGTCGGCTCGTCCAGCACGATGATGTCCGCTCCCTGGTACAGCACCTTGAGAATTTCCACACGCTGCTGCTCGCCGATGGAGCAGTTGGACACTCTAGCCTGTGCATCTATCGGAATCCGGTACTGCTCGCTTAGTGCGCGGACCTTTTCCACGGCGTCCTTCCGGCGGAAAAATCCGGCCTGCTGCGGCTCGTAGCCGATCACGATATTTTCCGCCACGCTAAACTCGCCAAACAGCATGAAGTGCTGGTGCACCATCCCGATCCCGCTGCGAATGGCGTCCTGCGGCCCGCGAAAAGCGACAGGCTTGCCGCCTAGCACGATCTCGCCGGACGTAGGCTGCTCCATGCCGTACAGCATCCTCATCAGCGTCGTCTTGCCCGCGCCGTTTTCCCCGACGATGGCGTGGACTTCTCCCGCAGCAAGCGAAAACGAGACCTTGTCGTTTGCAATAAAATCTCCGTATTTCTTGGTCATGGCCCGCATTTCCAAACGATCGGTCATCCTTGCTCCTCCTTCTTTGCGCCTAGCCTTTCTCTTCCTTGCCTCTGCTCCTTGCCTTGCATATAAGGAAGACCGACTACACAGTTGTAGTCGGTCACAATCATGCACTGTGCGCTAGCTGTTAAAACGAGTCTGGCACTTTGCGGGTACCAGCGATGATCTCCTCGCTGATCGCTTTTACTTTGTCCACGACTTCCTGGCCAATAAAAGCGTTCAGAGGCGTCTGGCTCTCGTGCGTCACATACGTTACGCCTACGCCTTTTTCTTTCAGGCCGTAAGTGACAACGCCCGGCTTGAA
This sequence comes from Brevibacillus sp. FW301-21C12A, assembly GCF_058788915.1. Taxonomy (NCBI): domain Bacteria; kingdom Bacillati; phylum Bacillota; class Bacilli; order Caryophanales; family Paenibacillaceae; genus Brevibacillus; species Brevibacillus sp. FW301-21C12A. Next base: position 17,467 of record NZ_JBYTBG010000005.1, on the reverse strand, counting down.
CGAGCCTTCTACGAACGACTTCACGGTTTCATACGCAGCGGCATCTGTCCCTTTGAGCTGGGACAACACGATGTGCTCAGGGTCGATCGTGGTGCGGTCAACGTCCTGTCCCGATGTATAGAAGCCTTTTTCCTTCGCGGCCTCGAACACGCCGAGGTCGCCTACTGCTGCCGCTCCGTTGATGAAGTCGGCGCCTTTGGATGCTTGCAGCAGCGCCAGCTCCTTCGCTTTTGCCGGGTCAGAGAAGCTTCCTACGTAGTTCACCAGGAACTCCGCGTTTGGATTGGTTGCTTTCAAGCCTTCCTGGAAGCCGCCTGTCCATTTTTTCAACAGCGGAATATCCATGGCGACAACCATGCCGACCTTGTTTGTCTTCGTGGCAAGACCTGCCGCAGCGCCCATCAGGTAAGCCGCTTCCTGCTCGCGGAAGGTAACGCTGCGCACGTTTGGCAAATCTACTACGGTATCAATAATCGCGAAGTTGCGGTCAGGATTTTCGGCTGCCACTTTTTTCAGCGCGTCTTCCGCTTCAAAAGAAGAAGTGATAATCAGATCGTAGTTTTCCGCTACCGCAACGCGCAAATTTTCTTCGATGGCGCCGTGGTCAGTAGACTCGATGCTTTTTACTTCTGCGCCAAATTCCTGTCCTGCTTTTTTCGCGCCTTCGTCCATTTGCTGGAAGAACGGGTTTACCCCGATTTTTTCCGGCAAAATCAGCGCAATGCGCTTCTTCGCCGCGCCTTCTTGCCCTGCCGCTTCTTCCTTTGGCTTGTCAGCAGGCGCATTTCCGCCAGCCGAACAGCCCGCAGCCAAAACAGCAAAAGTGGTGAATGCTAACAACAACTTCTTCATGGTGTCTTCCGCTCCCATCCGAACGTTCTACGTTTTTTCTGTATCCTACTACGTAATGTACGGCTTTTTTCCGAAAAAATCAATATTAAACACGAATATTTTGCAATAAAAATATTTTATCGTTCGTGTATTACCCCTCCTGACAACAAAAAAACTCTTCCCGAAGGAAGAGTTTGCGTCCGAAGCCGTCCTCTTCCTCATCTGTCAAAACCCCGGTACAGGTTTTGCAGGAATTGGCACCTTTCTGTCCATGTCACGCATGTCCAGTGGTTGCCGGGCTTCATCGGGCCAGTCCCTCCGCCGCTCTCGATAAGGAGATAAAAACTATCAAGTTACAATGCATTCATTCTAGCAGAACAAACTGAAAAAGCAATTGTTTTTTCAGACTGTTCTCGCCAATTTTACACTTTGGCGCCTATTGTCTGTGAAACGTTTCCTGCAGCCGATGCGACAGATTGTTCAGCTCCCCCAGCTCTTCGGTAATTTCCCGCACCTTTTGATGCTGGTTTTCCGCTGTGGCGAAAAGCTCCTCCAGATTGGCGACCGACTGCTCGGTGACAGCGGTAATGGTCGACATTTCCATCGCCACTTCGCCCGAGCGCATTTTTACCCGGTTCATGCTGGAGCCGACCTGCTCCGCTGCCTGCAGGAAGGCCATCATGCCGGAGCGCACCGCCTCGATCGACGCCACTGTTTTCACAGCCAGCTCCTGGCCTTTTGCCACCGAAGCTTCCCCGTTGCTGATCTGCTGTACAGCGTTCTCGCTTTCCTGATGGAGCGATTTGAGAATCTCGGTAATTTCCTGTGTAGCGGTTGCGCTCTGCTCCGCCAGCTTGCGCACCTCGTCTGCCACCACGGCGAAGCCGCGGCCGTGCTCGCCTGCACGCGCCGACTCGATGGCGGCGTTGAGCGCAAGCAGGTTCGTTTGCGTCGCAATCTGGTTGATGGCTCCTACGATTTCCTCGACCCGATTGGCCTGGCGGTTGAGCTGGTGAATCGTCGACGCTGCCACGTTGACGGCAGAAACGATCTGTTCCATTTGCTGCGACAGCTCTTTCATCATGTCGACGCTTTCTTTCAGGCGGCGGTTGTTCTGGTCGGACTCGCTCTTCATCGCGTTCGTCTGCGTGGTGACCGCCACGATCTCCTGGTCGATCGACTGCACCTCTTCCTCGATCTTCACTGTCGAGTTCGCCTGCGACTCCATGCCCGTCGCCACTTCCTTGAAGGCGATCATCATTTCATCCGTATTGCGTTTCGTTCCTTCGGCATGCTCGTGTACGTGCTCTGTCGTACGGTCGATCTGCTCGGTCATCTGTTGGATATGGACGAGCATCTCTCCCAGGCGACGCTCTTTTTCTTCCGCTTCCTGGCGGGCGATGTTTGCCTTCTGCAAGGACGCTTGTCCCGCCAGACAGAGGTACGTCACCGCTCCCATCATCATCAGAATCGCCATGATGCGTAGCACCAGATTCAGCTCGGTGAAATCGCCGCTGAAAATCTCGTACGATCCTGTGTAAAATCCGACCAGCGTCACGATGATTTGCGCAATTCCGGCTGTCACTACGAGCTTCCAATCCAGGTAAGCCGCGAGAAAACCCATGACCACAAAAGCGAGAAACGTAACTTCTGGATACGTCGTGAAATGATCGAACGAAATCGCGTAAAACATAAGTCCGATCGCTACCAGATAACGAATGACATGGCTGTCTCTTTTGATGAAGTAAAAAGGCGAAACAATAAGGGTGACCAGCAATCCGAGGGAAGTCACTTTCCAGAAATTAGCGTCGACTTGATAGGCAATGAGTCCCGCCATCCACAGATGGTTCCATAGGATAAAAATCATAAAGCCTTCTTTGTCCGTTAATGTGTTGCGAACCAATTGAATCATAGTTGCCCCCCTTTTCCCTGCTACTTATGTATCGGATTCTTTTTCCATTATATCGCGCTCAGATTGACTAATTTGTGAAAAAAGTGAGAACAGCCAAAACCAGTGACGAATAGGCTACTATCATACCCCTTATTTTAAGACATCTGGAAAGGAACTAAGAACCGTGGAAGAACAACGCAATCTTTTGCCAGCCACCGTGCTGACGCGGACGATCCAACGTCCGAATACCACGATTTATTACCCGCAACTGGCAGGGCTAGCCAATCAGCAAGCAGAAAAAGACATCAACCGCGCCATTTTGCAAACGGTCCAAGGATTGATTCACGAACAGCAACGGGTACAAGTACCGGGAAATACCCAAATGCAAGGAAGCTACGAAATCAAAACGAACGAGCGCGGCATTTTCAGCGTCACCATGAGCAATTACGCGTACACTCCGCAAATGGCCCACGGCATGACCTTCCTCGGGTCGGTGACGGCAAACATCCATACAGGCAAGCTCTATACGCTGCGCGAGCTGTTCAAGCCGGGCAGCGACTACGTCAACGTCCTGTCCGCGAACATCAAACGCCAGATCGAGGCGCGGCAAATCCCGACGCTGAACGGTTTTACCACGATCAAGCCCGATCAAGATTTTTACGTTGCCGACAAATCATTGGTCATTTACTTCCAACTGTACGAAATCACCCCGTACTATGTCGGCTTCCCGATGTTTCCCATCTCCATCTACGAGTTGGAGCCCATCATTGACGAAAACGGGCCGCTTGGCATTTTGGCTGCCGATTAACAGCCCTCCTTTTACCTTCTTCCCCGAGCTGATGCCCTTGAAACGGCATCGGCTTTATTTTTGTCAGAAAAACGCCTTCTTTTCCACTCGAATAAACATTTACTTATATGTCCTGAACTGCTACTATGTTATTTGTACATATTTACTTAAGCAATCAAGCGCTTCGTCTTTCGAACCAGCTTTTCCTGGAGGTCTGATATCATGCAACATTACGGTCACAAGATCGGCCAAGCTGCCAGAGTCTTCAGTAAAACATTGAATGGAATCATGTCCCCGATGGGATTATATAGCTCGCAATGGAGCATTATTCTTTGCCTGCACTACCGCAACTCTTTGACGCAGGTGCAACTGAGCAACTACCTGAATGTCGAAGCCCCGACGATTACCCGGACATTGACCCGGCTGGAAGAGATGGGCTGGATCATCCGCTCCGAAGGCGACGACAAGCGGGAACGGTACGTGTCGCTCTCGCCTGCGGCAATCGAGCGTTTTCCCCAGTGGCTGCAAGCGGCGCGCGATTTGGAAGCGGTTGCCTTGCGCGATCTGGACGAGAACGAGCTTGCCGTCTTCAACCGGGTGCTGAAAAAGATGACGGAAAATTTGAATACGCAAGCGTAGGCTTGTTTTTGATACGACGACACGACAAAAGGGCTTCTACTCCTGAGCGGCTAAGCAGCCGTGCTCAAGCAGAAGCCCTTTTCCCTATTGCGGGTTGCTGTTTACATCATCCGTTTGACCATGCTGCGCGCCATCCAGACGCCTGCCGCACCCGCCTGCGCCAGTCCGCGCGTGATCCCTGCCCCGTCGCCCCCGCAGAACAGTCCTTTGATTTCCGTCTCAAACTCCTCTGTCAGCTTGGGACGCGCCGAGTAAAATTTCGCTTCGACGCCGTAAAACAGCGTGTGCTCCGAGGCAATTCCCGGCGTGACCTTGTCCAGCGCTTCCACCATTTCAATGAGGCTTTTCATCGTATTGTAAGGCAGCACCAGTCCGAGATCGCCCGGCACGGCTTCCTTCAAGGTCGGCTCGAGGAAGCCTTCCTTGATCCGCGCTTCCGTAGAGCGGCGCGCCCGCAAAATATCGCCGTACTTTTGCACGATCACGCCGCCGTTGGACAAATCGTTGGCGCGTTTGCATATCTCTCGCGCGTACTCGTTCGGCTTGTCAAAAGGTTCCGTGAACGTATGCGAGACGAGCAGCGCGAAGTTCGTATTGGTCGAGCCGAGCGCCGGGTCTTTGTAGGAATGCCCGTTTGCCGCCATGACCCCGCTGTGGTTTTCCACGACGACGTGCCCGGACGGATTGCTGCAAAACGTGCGGACCCGCGTGCCGACGGATGTGTTGAAAATAAACTTGCCCTCGTACAAATGCTCGTTGATTTCGCGCATGACGACATCGGACGTCTCTACGCGCACCCCGACGTCCACCTGGTTGTTGTACATTTTCAGGCGGCGCTTTTTCAGGATGTTGGTCAGCCAAGCCGAGCCGTCCCGGCCAGGTCCGATCACGACAAAGTCGCTCTCGTACTCTCCCCCGTTTTTCAGGACGACGCCTCTCACGCGATGGCCGCCGTCTTCCTTGACCGTCAAAATGTCCTCGACCTCGGTCTTGAACATCATGTCGATCCGTTCCTTCAAATATTCAAAAATCGACTGCAAAATCTCCAGGTTTTGCTCTGTGCCCAAATGGCGCACCTGTGCGCGCAGCAGCTTGAGCCCTGCCGCGTACCCGCGCTGCTCGATGCTTTTGATCGTCTCTGTCGTCGGATCGGTAATCGTGCGGGTCGCGCCGTGCTCCAGGTTGATTTCGTCGACGTATTTGATTAGACCAAGCACAGTGGAAGGACTGAGGTAATCCGTCATCCAGCCGCCGAACTCCGTCGTGATGTTGAATTTGCCGTCACTGTAAGCGCCTGCTCCACCAAAACCGCTGGTAATCGAACAGGCCGGCAGACAGCCCGCATAGTCCTTTTTCCCGGCAGGCGGCGGACAAAGCTTGATTTTTTCTTCCAGGATCGGACAGCGTCTGCTGTAAATGTCGTGCCCTTTATCAATGAGAAGCACCTTGGCATTCGGCGCTTTTCGCGTCAGCTCATAACATGTAAAAATTCCGGCTGGTCCTGCTCCTACCACAATCGCATCGTATTTCTTCACTTCCAGTTCCTCCCCGTAAGCATGTTGGAATACTAGGCTTTCACCAAGCATAGATGGCTCTTGCGCTGTCTATCCCTGCCCGCGGCAACAGACGACAACGCAAAAAATTCCCGGCCGACGAATAAGGTATGTCAAAAAACACCCTCATTCGTAGCCGGGAATTTACGGTTCCCTGTAGAGACCCTCAAACCATATCTTTGAGGATATACGAATTTGTCATGTATTCATCAAGCCAGTCTTGTAGCCAACAACAATATGTATAGTAGCGTATAAGCTGAATCAAGTCAATATTCTTCAGCCCATTTATTCGTGTTTACATTTTTTTAATATAAAAAATACGATTGAAAAACGGTTTCACAAAGCAAAATCCGAACATTACATCCGAACGTTCGTCATTTCCGGTGAGTCCCTCCGAAAAACCCGGGAGGAATCGATATAAAAAGAGAGAATATATAGAATTTTAAGAAATATTTTCGTATTACTACTCTCATACAAAAAGGATGAGGCTTGCCCATGCGGGATTATCGCTATTACCAGTCTGCCTTTGCCGGTATTCCAAAGCCGTTCGCCTTCGTCGACCTGGATCTTTTGGAGCAAAATGCAGAGCAAATCGGGTTGCAAAGCAATGGAAAGCCGATTCGGATTGCCAGCAAATCCATCCGCAGCGTCGGTATTCTCAAACACCTTTTGCAACTGGACGACTGCTTTTCCGGGCTGATGTGCTCCTCCGCGCCCGAAGCGCTCCATTTGTGCGCGGCGGGCTTTGACGATTTGCTGCTGGGATATCCTGTCTGGGAAAAAAGCTGGCTGATCGCGCTTGGCGAGCAAATCCAGCAAGGGCGCTCCCTCACCCTCATGATCGACTCTGTCTCGCACGTGGAGCATCTGGAGCAAATCGCCCGCGAGCAAGGCGTCATTTTCCCCGTCTGCCTGGACATCGACATGTCGTCCGATATATTGGGCCTGCATTTCGGCGTGTGGCGCTCCCCTCTGCGCTCGCTGGAACAAGCCGTCGCGCTTGCTTCCCGCGTCGCTTCCTCCAAACACCTCAAACTGGACGGCATCATGGGCTACGAAGCGCAAATCGCAGGCGTCGGCGATCGCTACCCCCGGCAATTTTTCAAAAACAGCCTGATTCGCCTGCTGAAGCAGCAATCGGTCAAGGAGGTGGCTCATCGCAGAGCGGAGCTGGTGAAGGCGATCGGCGAGCTGGGCATTTCGCTGCGCTTCGTCAACGGCGGCGGAACGGGCAGCCTGCATCATACGGGAAGAGAGGACGCGGTTACCGAGCTGACAGCCGGCTCCGGCTTTTTTTCGCCCGGCCTGTTCGATTACTACCAGGACTTTCATTTTCAGCCGGCTGCCGGATTTGCGCTGGAAATCATTCGCAAGCCTGCCGAGCATATTTACACATGCGCGGGCGGCGGCTATATCGCCTCCGGTTCCGCAGGGGCGGATCGCTTGCCTAAGCCGTATTTGCCAACGGGCGTTCGGCTTATGCCCAACGAGGGCGCCGGCGAAGTGCAGACGCCCATCCAGTATCGCGGCATGGAGACGTTGCAGTTGGGCGATCCCGTCTTTTTTCGCCACGCCAAAGCGGGAGAACTATGCGAACGCTTTTCACGGCTCTACTGTGTTTCAGGCGGAAAAGTTGTCGAGGAAATGACGACCTATCGGGGGGATGGACAATGCTTTCTATAAGCAAAAAGGCAAACCGCTTTCGCAACTGGACAGGAAATGTGCAAAGCCAGCCGCGGCAAATCGCGCTGCCGCAATCGCTGGACGAGGTCGTCTCCATCGTCCGCGTCAAGCTCCGTGTTCTTCCCGCCTACCGTCTTCGCTACCAGAGCCTGCGCATGCCGCTGGACGAATGCTTGTCCTCCCTGGATACTTTCAAGCAATCACACCGCCATTTCGAGTTTTTCTCCTTCCCTTACTCCGACACCGTGCAAGTGAAATTCATGAACGAAACCTCGGAGCCTTCCAGCGCGAATCAGCAATGGAGCTACCTGAAAAAAATGGTCGTGGAAAACGGGCTGTTTTGGCTGCTGTCCGAAAGCTGCCGCCTGCGCCCCGCGCTCGCCCGCTCCGTGAGCAGGCTGTCCGCCCAAAGCGTGCCGGCGGTCAACGAAAGCGGCTACAGCCACGAGCTGTTCGCCACCCCGCGCCTCGTCCGCTTTTACGAGATGGAATATTACCTGCCCGCCGAGCATATGGGCGAGGCCATCCGGGAAATGCGCCAGGCCATCGAACAGGAGCGCTTCAACGTTCACTTCCCCCTGGAATGCCGCTACGTGAAAAAAGACGACATCTGGCTCAGCCCCGCCTACGAGCGCGACAGTGCCTTTATCGCCGTGCATATGTACAAAGGAATGCCCTATGAAGCGTATTTCGCCCGCATGGAGCAAATTTTCCGGCGTTATGGCGGCCGCCCGCACTGGGGAAAAATGCACAACATGACCGCCGACGAGCTGCATCAAGTCTACCCGCGCCTGCCTGATTTCCTCGCCATCCGCTCGCGGCTCGATCCCGAAGGCATGTTCGTCAATCCGTACTTGTCCGAGCTGTTCGGGCTTTTCTGACGCCTGGAGCCATTCGCATGTCCGAGCACGCAAAAATGCCCCTGCCATTTGCCGTGGCAGGGGCATTTTGTCTGGTCGGGCGCTTAGCCTTGAGTCGGGATGTCCGGGTTGCTTTTCTTGCCGCGGCCATAGCGCACATAATAGTAGAGATAAAACAGCGCCAGTGCGCCAAGTCCGTAGAACAGCCCCACTCGCTGCGTCGGATCGAACGCCGGGAAAATCAGGATGAACGTGCACAACGCCAGGCACAGCAGCGGCATCACCGGGTAAAACGGCGCCACGAACTGCAAATCCTCCAGCTTGCCGCCCTCCCGCAAATATGTCCGGCGGAAGTTGAATTGGGACAGGGCAATGCCCATCCAGGTGAAGGTGACCGCGATCCCGGAGACAGACATCAGCAGGACATAAACGGTATCGGCAGCAATCACGCTGGTCAGCAGCGACAAGAGCGAGAAAGCCAATGTCGCCAGCAGGCTGTTGAGCGGCACGCTTCTTTTCGTCAGCCTGCCGAATACAGGATGCGCCATGCCGCTGTGCGACAAGGCCCACAACAAGCGCGTGGCCGCGTACAGGCACGAGTTGCCGACAGACAACAGCGCCGTCAGGATGACGAAGTTCATGATATCTGCCGCAAACGGAATCCCTACAGAATCAAACACCGTCACGAACGGACTCTCCAATAGCCCCAGCTCGCTTGCCGGGAACAGAGCGGACAAGATCGTCACAGAAGCCACGTAGAACACGAGGATGCGGAAAACGACATTGCGGATCGCTCGCGGGATGTTTTTTTGCGGGTTCTCGGCTTCACCCGCAGCAATCCCGATCAGCTCAGAGCCTTGGTAGGAAAACACGACGTTCATCATCGTGACAAAGACAATGGTAAACCCGAATGGAAACAGACCGCCCTCCGCTGAAAAGTTGGTGAAGAACGGGGCTTCCCGGCCTTCCATACTGATAATGCCGAAAATAGCACCTAGTCCGACAATAATGAAGATGAGGACAGCCAGCACCTTGATCCCCGCAAACCAGTATTCGGTTTCCGCGAATCCTTTCGTTGTCAAAGCGTTGAAGGTAAACAGCAAAAGAATAAACAGGGCGCACCAAATCCAGATTGGCGTATCCGGGAACCATCTCTGCATGACCATCCCGGCGGCGGTAAACTCCACGCCAGCCGTCGTCGCAGAGCCGAGCCAGTACATCCAGCCGAGCGTAAAGCCGCTGGCCGGGCCAATGTACTTCGTCGCATACGTTTGAAAAGAGCCGGTTACAGGCATTTTCACAGACAGCTCACCCAGGCAGGTCATGACCAGGTAGAGCAAAATGCCTCCGACGAGAAACGCGACGAGCGCACCGCCCGGCCCCGCCTGGTTGATCGTATAGCCTGCGTTCAGAAAAAGCCCCGTTCCGATGACCCCACCCAAAGACAGCATAAACAGGTGGCGGCTTTTCATCGAGCGCTGCAGCTCTTTGTCCTTGTGAATCCCACCGTTCATATGATCCCTCTCTTTCCCCGCTCGGGAATGGCAAAATAAGATGCCGGGAAGGAACTGCCTGCGTTAGAAGCGCAGGGACAGGCAGCTCAATCCTCCGTCTTGCTTCTGAAATTCGGACATCTCCAGCTCGATCACCTGGTAGCCAGCATCCGTAATTTGCTTTTTCGTGCTGTCGTAGCCTTTCGGAATGATGACGTAGTCGTTGATGTGGATGCAGTTCGCGGAATACTCCGCTTCTTTTTCCACGATCAGGTGCTTGTAGTCTTTGAACACGGGGGAATCAATAAATTCGCCTGCCAGTACCAAGGTGTTGTTGCCCAGGTAGGCGATTCCGGTTTTCAGATGGAAAAACTCCTTCAGCGGAACGATCGTGACTTCGTAGCCGTACTTGGAGAGAATGTCCCGGAACTGCTTCGCGCCTTCCTCGTTCGTGCGCGTGGACAGTCCCACATAAAAATGGTTTTCTACCTGCATGACGTCGCCGCCATCGAGGAAGCCGGGAGCCTGAATATATTCAATCGTGTCAAAAAAGCGCGGGAGCACTTGCTTCATGTCCTCGATCTCACCGTTGCGGCTTTCCGCGCCAGGGTTGGTGATAACCGCGCACTTTTCCGTCAGGACAGCCGTATCTTCGACGAATGTGGAGTCCGGGAAACGCTCGTCCGCTTCCAACACGGTCACTTCCAAACCGGCTTGCTTCAAAGCCTCTATGTAAGCAGCATGCTGCTTTAGCGCCAGAGCGTAGTCCGGCTTTCCGAGATCAGATGTCGTCAGGCCGTTCACATAGCTTTGCCCCGGTTTTCTTACAATCGCGCGAGAAAATCTCATGATAGTCGTTCTCCCTTCTTTTTCTGAAATCATTCTTGAGATCTGCAAATCGTTCAGGTGCCCGCTTCCGTTCAGGCGCACCGGCTTTGCCTGGAAACGCTTCCGCATAAGCCCGCGCCCTGCTGCCCGTGCGCTGCCACTGATAGCGTCGTGCCTTTGGCGGCGGCATGCTCGGCTGCAAGCCATTCTGCCTGGATCGGCCAGTGCGTTTGCTGCCTTACGCCGCCACCTTTTATTCCGTATCGTGGAATCGCTTCTACAATACAAAATCACACCCTTAATGTAAAATAGTTTTAAATTTTTTGTCAATGAATTTTTACCTGCTCGAAATCTTGTTGATTCGCCTGAACAATTCTGATAGATTGATCTCATAAAATGCTGGCGAGACAACTGGCAAGCAGTCCTACGTCACTAGAAAGCCAGGAGGGAAACACGTTGGTACAATCGATTGACCGGGCAATGAGCATCATCTTTGTCCTGATATCTGACGAGAGCAAAACGCTCTGGTCCATCTCGGAAATCGCTGAGAAAACGTCTCTCCCGCTCAGTACGGTACACCGTTTGATTAGCAGCCTGATGAAGTACGGCTTGATCCAGCAGGTTCCGGAAACCAAGCAATACAAGGTCGGCCTGACCTGGATGGAGATCGGGCTGCGCATTTTGGACAAAATTGATGTGCGGGCAGTCGCCAGAACCGTCATGGAGCAATTGGCGGCAGATGTGCGCGAGTCTGTCTATCTGAATATTCCGCACGGCCATGACGCCATCGTGCTCGAACGGGTGGAAAGCTCCATGACGGTGAGAAGCATCGACAATTTGGGCGAGCGCATCCCGCTGCATATCGGAGCCGCCAACAAAACGATCCTGGCCAACATGGAGCCACAGGAAGCCGAACGGATCGTCGCCGCGCTGATCCCGGAACCCGAGCGCCGCCGCGAACTGCTTCTGCTGCTGCCGCAAATCAGGCAAAATGGATACGCTGTCAGCTACGGGGAGAAAACGGAAGGTACCGCTTCCATCGCGGCTCCCATCATCGGCTACAATCAGCGGGTAGTCGGCGCATTGAGCATCGGCGTCCCCAGCTATCGCATCACCGACGAGCTTTTGTCCACCCTGATTGAGCGGGCCAGACAAAGCGCCAAGGAAATTTCCCATAAGATCGGCGCATTGCCTTAATTTTTTACCCACCAAACGGAAATGGTTTTCACTATACGGAAAACGGAGGCATTTATCATGCAAAAATGGCAGACAAAAGAACAACTCGTCGATCTCCTGTGCAACCTGGTCAACATCCCGAGCGTGACCGGATCGCCTGCCGAAAAAGACTTGCCCGGTTACGTCGTCGATCAGCTCCGCTCACTGCCTTACTACCAGGCCAATCCCGACCATGTCCGGGCCAACCCGACCGGGGATGGACGGCACTTTGTCACCGCTCTCGTCAAAAAGCCGGGCGTGCGCGACACCGTGATTTTGGTCAGCCACTTCGATGTGGTCGATGTCGAGGATTACGGCGGCTGGATGAAGCACGCCTTTGACCCGAAAACGCTCACTCCGCTCTTCCAGCAAAACCAAGCTGACATGCCTGCCGAAGTTCAGCAAGATTTGCGCACAGGCAACTGGCTGTTTGGCCGCGGGACGATGGATATGAAATGCGGGCTCGCCCTGCACATGTCGATGATCGAGCGGGCGTGCGCCGGGGAATTTGACGGCAACCTGCTCTTGCTGACCGTTCCCGACGAGGAAGTAAACTCTGTCGGCATGCGCGCGGCTGTCCCTGAGCTGTTGAAAATTGCCGCAGAATTTGATTTGCGCTACACGACTGTGCTCAATTCGGAGCCGATGTTCACCCGTTTCCCGGGCGACCAAAACAAGTATTTGTACACTGGCTCCATCGGCAAGGTGCTGCCGGGCTTTTTGTGCTACGGAAAAGAAACGCACGTGGGCGAGCCGTTTGCCGGGCTGAACGGCAACTACATGGCCTCGCAGATTACGTGCGAGCTGGAGCTGAACACTTCTTTTTGCGAAGTCGTCGAGGGGGAAGCTTCCCCGCCTCCTACCAACCTGATTCAAAAAGACTTGAAAAAAGAGTACTCGGTGCAAATTCCGCATCGCGCCGTGACGCTGTTCAACCTGTTCCTTTTGGAAAAGAAGATGGAGGAAGTCGTGGAGCCGCTCCTGGACGCAGCGCGAAATGTAGCCGAGCGCATCCGGGAAAACTACCTTCGCCATGCCAGCCAGTTCGCCAATTTTGCTCCTTTTAGCCCGCGTGACCTGTCCATCTCCGTAATGACCTACGAGGAGTTGTACACGTACGCCCTGAAAACATACGGCGAGGACAAGCTGCGCCAGCTCGAGGCAGACGTCATCGCCAACCGCCACGACAAAGACGATCGCGACACGACCATCGAGCTGGTCGATCGACTGGCGATTCTCTGCAAAGAGTTGTCTCCGATGATAATCCTGTTCTTCGCTCCGCCGTTTTACCCGGCTGTCAGCTCGCGCAATCACCCGCTGATCCAGAAAACAGTGGCCGAGATGGAGGCGTATGCGCGGGAACAGCACCAGGTCACTTTGCGCAAACAAAACTACTTCGGCGGCATCTCCGACCTGAGCTACGTCGGACTGCAATACCCGGCAGCCTCCATGCAGCCACTGGTCGCCAACATGCCGCTGTGGGACAACGGCTACTCCATCCCGCTACAGGAGCTGGAAGCTTTTGACGTGCCCGTCATGAACCTCGGCCCTGTAGGCCGCGATGCGCATCAATGGACGGAGCGGCTCGATGTGGACTACGCATTCGACACGTTAAAAGACATGCTGCCTCGCTGCATCCAGTCTCTGCTGCAAAATGGGCAGGCGGCAAAGGAATGAGATAGCTTTTTCCCCGCTTCCAAACAGAAAGGTTCTTACGTCGCCGCGGCTGGCTGCCGTCTCACGCGTAAGAGCCTTGCTGTTTTCCGGCGCTTTTTTTCTGCCTTGCCCCCCGCTTTTTCTTTATAATGAAGAAAAGTGATCGCTGAGGAGGACTCGTCATGAACTTTGAAGCAAAAGAAAAAGGATTCGTCACCCATTTATCGTACGGCGACCTGCACGTCTCCGGCGATGAAGCATACGGCTTTCGCCCGTACCAGTTGCTGGTCTCCTCGATTGCCGCTTGCAGCGGCGGCGTGCTGCGCAAAGTGTTGGACAAGATGAGAATGCCGTGCACCGATATGAAAATCACAGCCGATGTCACACGCAACGAGGCAGAGGCAAACCGCGTCGAGAAAATTCACCTGCACTTCATCATTACCGGGGAAAACTTGAAGCAGGAACGAGTGCAAAAAGCTGTAGAAGCCGCCAGCAAAAACTGCCCGATGGTCCAGTCGGTAAAAGGCAGCATCGTCGTGACCGAGTCTTTTGAGCTGGTTTCCTGATCGGCTCGCTTTCCCTATGCGCCATCATTTTTGGAAAGGAGAGGTCATCATGGGCGACCAGCACGCAAAAAATCCTTCTCCTCCCTTTTTGGCTGCGGCCTTGTTCCTCCTGAAAAGCATGCAGCACGTCGTTTTGCCGCCGAGGAGGCTGTCGCTTCCGTCGCAGCCGCCAGCGGAGCATCCCTGTCTTTTTTCGCGTTCTTTTTCGATGTCCTGGAACCAGATGAAACCGCGCCCGGCAGCTACTCGCCCAGCCGCTCCTGGAAGCCGCACGAAGACAGCTATCAGCTTCACTCGCTCCATCGCTGCACAGAGCTTGTCCTCGCCTTGCAGGCCGACCAGCAGAGCACAAATCCGCTGGACCTCCTGCAAAATCAGATCCGTTTTCAGCAACTGCTGCACACGATCTGGAGCGCCGCCAGCACGCAACCTTCAGTCGATTCGGCAAAAGCAATCGAGCAGACGCTTTCCTACATCCATGCGAATTTTGCAGCGCCGCTCTCTTCCGGCCGATCTGGCGAACAAGGCCGGACTGACACCGCGCTACTACACCGAGGTTTTCAAAAAGAACATCGGCAAATGCCCGATTGAATATGTGACCAGCTACCGGATGGACCAGGCGAAGAAGCTGCTGCGCGAATCGAAAAAACCGTAGCCCTGTCCCGCTGGCGGCTGCCGCAAGCAGCAGTCCGTGCCCCTGCCTAAACCATGCACGTGCAAAAGGACCCTCTGCCCCGCGAAAATCCACAAGGCCAGAGGGTCCTTATTCTGTTTATAAAATCGGAGACAACAATCGCGTCAATGATTCTTGCATACGCGTGCGAAGCGGGCGGTTGAAATACTCTTCCACCGTCATTTCCCGGCAATCGGCGAGGTCTGCCACGAACAGCTCCTCCAACTGCCGCGCCATCTGCGAATCGTACAAGAACACATTGGTTTCAAAATTGAGCTTGAAGCTGCGGATGTCGACGTTCGCCGTCCCTACCGAGGAAAGCTGGGTGTCGACCACCATCGTCTTGGCGTGCATGAAGCCTTTTTCGTACAAATAGCAGCGCACGCCGCTTTTCAACAACTCGCCCAGGTAGGAGTGCGTCGCCCAGAAAACCATCAGGTGGTCCGGCCTGCCCGGCACCATCACGCGCACGTCCACCCCGGACATCGCAGCCATTTTCAACGCGGTCAGCATGCTGTCGTCCGGTATGAAGTACGGGGTCTGCAAATAAATCTTGTGGCGCGCCTTGTAGATCATTTTCAAAAACGCGTGCTTGATCTGCTGCTTTTCCGAATTTGGCCCGCTCGACACGATCTGGCAGCCGATTGTGCCCTTTGGCTCCGGCATCTCCGGGAAGTAGTCGAACGACTCCTGCATTCTTTTCGGCGCGGACAAATTCCAGTCCAGGAAAAAGCGCGCCTGCAGCATGTAAACGGCTTTCCCCTCAATTTGCAGGTGCGTATCCCGCCAGTACCCCAGCTTCTTGTCCTTGCCCAAATATTCGTCGCCGATGTTGAAGCCGCCAATATAGCCGCTTTTTCCGTCAATGATCGTCAGCTTGCGATGGTTGCGAAAATTGACCCGGAAATTGAGGAACGGAATCGACGAAGGAAAAAACGAGACGACTTCTCCGCCTGCCTCTACCAATGGCCGGAAAAACCGGGAAGAGACGCCCGCCGATCCGACCGCATCATAGAGCAGCCTGACCTCTACGCCTTCCCGCGCCTTTTTCGTCAACAGCTCCAACAGCCGCGTCCCAAGTTCATCATCATTGAAAATATAGTAGAGTAAATGAACGTGCTCCTTGGCCTCCTCAATCTGCCTGAACATGAGGTCGAACAAGCTGTGCCCTTCGGCGAACACCTGGACGGCATTGTCCTGTGTATAGTAGGCGCCGTCGCTCACCACGTTCATGAAAATCATGTCGCGATGCCGCTTCATCTCCGGATCGTTCACCTGCAGCTCGCCCTGCTCCAACAGCTTCTTCTGCTTGTCGACAGCCGCACGGAAATGGGAAAACTCTCCCTGGCGCAGCCGATACAGCTTTTTCTTGCTCAGTCTTTGCCCAAAAATCAGATAGAGGAGAAACCCGATACCCGGCAAAAACAGAAGAACCATCAGCCAGGCCCAGGTAGCCGCAATGTTGCGCCTCTCCATGAAGATGAGAACAGCGGCCAAGATCAGATTCCCTATCGTAATGACCGCCACAATTTGCTCCAGCAACAACATCACACCACATCCACCCTCACAAGATATCTCCCATTTTACACCATTTCCTCCCGGGATTCATCCTGGGCCCCGGACCGGGTCGGTTACTGCCCCAAAAGCTTCCCGTTTTTCATGATGCATGTATCGTCCAAGTAAACATCCGGCTCTTTGACCACCAGATCAATGTGCACCCCTGCCACAATCGTTCCGCCGAACGTATTGTTGCTGCCGAAGGCCACGTGAATCGTTCCGTACACCTTCTCGTCCTCCAGCACGACTCCCGTAATCCGCGCCTTGTCATTCGTCCCGATCCCAAATTCGCCGAGCATGCGTCCGTCCTGGTCGCCCAAAATTTGCAACAGCCGCTCGGCGGACGTGCCTTCGGCGTGGGTAATCCGCCCTTTTTCAATCGTCAGCAGCAGCGGCGAGTCGATTTTGCCGATCCCGGAAATCGAGCCGTCCACCACGATTTGCCCTTCTGCCGTGCCCTCCAGCGGCGCCACGTAAGCTTCCCCCGACGGCAGGTTGCCCGATTCGCCTGGATTGACGTACATGCCTGTGCTCGGCACGCCATTGCGTCCAGCGATGGAAAAAGTGAGCGACTTGCCCGCCTTTTCGATGCGAACGGTGCTGGCTGCGGTCAGCAGTTCGGTCACTTTCTCCGTCAGCACTTTTACTTGCGCGTAGTCGGCAGAGATCGCGCCCTCCAAAAACATGTCGGCCGTAATACTCGGCATGGTGGCGAGTCTTGCGCCGTTGGCCGCCGCTTCTTTTCGCGCTTTTGTATGCGTCAAGGAATGCTCGGTCACGCACACGACCACATCGGCGCTTTTCATCGCCGCAGCTACAGCCGCCGGAGGCTCCTGGCCTGATTTTTCCCGCTCTTTCATCACCATCAGCATCGCCTCTGCCCCGAGCTGCTTGCCAGCCTCGAAGAGCACTTCGCCAAGCTCTCGCTTAGGCTCGTCCGCGACCACCAAAAAAGCTTCGTTCGCCTGAAGTGCCATGCAGTTTGTCAAAATAGCCTTGCTCGTCTCTATCAGCTTCATCCGATTCATCATCCTCTGCCTCTTTCTCTCTATCATTATGTCCATCACGATCCTGCAAACCATGTTGTCTTCGCTTTCTTTTGCTGCCACTCCTGCTCGCGAAGAAACTGGCGAAATTTTCTTGATTTTTTCTTCGGATTTAGGATGTGTCTGAAAACTCATTATTGAGTTAGTTTAAAGATGGACGCGACATATACAAACGCTAGGAATGATTTG